>BNVA01000015.1 GCA_025997755.1 Spirochaetia bacterium
GCCGTTCTCTTGAGGCTATGGTACCCACAAAAGCGGAATTTCCTTACACGATCTTGGGCGCGTACTCACTTATAGTTTCCGTGGGCTTGTTGATCGTAGCGTTCATAATACCTAAGATGTGCAGTCTGCCTTTGTGTGCCTGTTCCAGCGCCTTAGTCATTATTTCAAGGCTTACACCGGCTATTTTTATGTCCATTTGGAAACCGGTAATGCCGTCTTCCGTACCGGCGACTTTAAAGTCCATATCGCCCAAGTGATCCTCGTCGCCCAATATATCGGAAAGTACTGCGTAGCGCTCGCCTTCGGTTATTAGTCCCATCGCTATACCGGCTACCGGCTTTTTCATCGGCACGCCTGCGTGAAGCATAGACAGCGTACCGCCGCAAACCGATGCCATGGACGATGAGCCGTTGGATTCCATTATTTCGGAAACTACGCGGATCGTGTAAGGAAATTCCGCTTTTGTGGGTACCATAGCCTCAAGAGAACGGCGGGCAAGATTGCCGTGTCCTATCTCTCGTCTGCCTGTACCAAGCCTGCCGACCTCTCCAACGGAATACGGCGGAAAGTTGTAGTGCAGGAGGAAAGGTTCCCTCTTATCTCCTTCTATATCGTCAAAAACCTGTTCGTCAAACACCGTGCCAAGCGTTGCCACGGCTAAAGCCTGAGTTTCGCCTCGTGTAAACAACGCGGAACCATGTACGCGGGGCAGAACACCCACCTCACAGGTAATAGGGCGTATCTCTTCCGTACCGCGTCCGTCAACACGTTTACCCTTGTCGAGTATAGATGAACGTAGAATGTGGTACTGCATATCTTCAAAAAGCGCGTCAAATAGCTTTTTTTGATCGGAATCTGCAAGCTGCTCGGCGTATTGGGATGCCAAATCCGCCTTTACCGCGTGAACCGCATCGTGTCTGCCCATCTTACCTTCTGTAAAACAGGCAAGCTCCAAACGGGGGTAGGCTGCGGAACGTATCGCTTCGGCATTCTGCAGGACGATCTTACTCTCGGTAAGGGGGAGCTTTTCTTTACCAGCCAACTTACGCAGTTCATCCTGCAATTCGCAAAGCTCGGTGAGTACAGCCTTTCCTATTTCAAGTGCTTTAAGCATAGTCTGCTCGCCTACTTCTTTTGCGCCGCCCTCAACCATGGTAACGCCCTCTTTTGTTCCGGCTACGACGATTTCCAGCGTTGATTTTTCAATCTGATCGTATGTGGGGTTTACCACCATTTCGCCGTTGACCTCGCAAACCCTAACTCCCGCTATAGGCCCGTTAAAAGGCACATTGGAGATATGGACGGCGGCTGAAGCCGCGATTATCGCAAGTATGTCCGGCGGGTTTACCATGTCGGTAGAAACTGCCGTTGGCACAACCTGAATCTCGCGCCCGAAACTCTTTTCAAAGAGCGGACGCATAGGTCTGTCTATAAGACGGGAAACAAGGATCTCCTTGTCTTTCGGACGGGCTTCTCTCTTTAAAAAACCGCCCGGTATCTTACCGGCGGCATAGTATTTTTCGTTGTAATCTACGGTGAGAGGAACATAATCAAGACCTTCCACCGATTCTGATGATGTACAAACTGTGGCAATAACCACAGAACCTTCGCATTGTGCAAAAACAGCGCCTGCCGCTTGTCTTGCGATTCTGCCGGTTTCCAAAACTATCTCTTTACCGGCTATTATTTTTCTTACCTGTTGTTTCATTTTTTCCTTATTTTCTTAGTCCCAGCTCTTTTATTAACGAGCGGTATTTTTCAAGATTTGTCCGCTGTATGTATTTTAGCAAGCGGCGGCGTTTTCCAACTAAAATCAACAGTCCGCGCTGCCCTGATTTATCTTTTTTGAACTGCTTACAATGTTCGGTAAGCTGAATTATCCGCTCCGTAAACACGGCCACCTGAACCTCCGACGCGCCGGTATCTTTTTCATTTTTACCGAACTTGTGTACAAGGGTTGTTACCTCGTCTTTGTTTAATGACATAGAATACTCCTAACTCCTATTTCTATAAATAACTAAATGCGCCGCCCTAAAAGCGCGGCAGCTTTTTCCATATTACCGGCGGCTATCTCCTCCCGTATTCTGCTGGAACTTACAGGAAAACCGTCTTCCAAAACGGGGAGGATAATTTCTGTAGTAACACCCGCCTCCTCGTTTAGCTTTTTTATCGCGTTCACGTCCAATTCGTTACGAAAACCACAGCGAAAACCCTGCCCCACAGCCAAATAACGCATATTTCCGTTCATTTGCAGAGTCTTTAAAAAAGCCCTTCCGCTAGTTTTGCTGAATTCGTGAGAAAAGTCAATGAGTATAACGGCGGCAACCCCCATCTCCTCAAAAATCATAAGTTTTTTTTCAAAAGGCAGAATGTCGCCCTTGTAGTTTTTGCCTTCAAAAAAATGGCGCGGGCTTATTCTAAAGCTAACCGCCGCAGGATAAAGCCCCGATCCGGTGATTTTTTGTATCAAAGCCCTGTGTCCCCTGTGAACGCCGTCAAAAACCCCTATGGTCATGGCGCTGGGGGCATCAATTATTTTATGCTGAATAAGTTCATTCCATTCGATTATGCGCATAGCTCTTTATTACACTTTACGGCGTTTTTTTAGTCCCTGCATAGGCGGGGGATTCCTGATGTTATAAAAAAAAATGCTTTTTAAAAATTGTTAAATTGATATAGTAATATAATGAATAATGATTCGTCATTCGGCTCCGCGCTGGTTTTAGCCGGCGGGATCGGTTCCCGCATAGGGTACGATAAAAAAAATCTTGAAATAGCGGGCGAAAAACTGATAGACCGCACCATAAACACATTAAGCGGGGTATTTGACGAAATAATAGTTTCTTCCAACAACGAATTTGTACGTCCTAATATCCTAACCTTAAAAGACAAAATCGGGGCAGGCCCGCTTGCCGGTATCTATCAAGGGTTAACGCATTGCAAAAGTGATTATCTTTTTGTTATAGCCTGCGATATGCCGTTTCTTTCCGTTGGATATATACGCTTTCTGCAAGAAAAGCTAAAAAATAGAATTTGTGACGCGGCAGTTACCCGGCGTGAAGACGGCTTTCTTGAGCCTTTTAATTCTTTCTACAACAAAAGTTGTACAGTCCCAATCATGGAAGCCCTGCGGAATGAGTCGTTCAAAATACTACCTCTGCTAAAAAAACTAAACTTGGAAATCATACCGCCGGAGGAGTTTAAACAATTTGAAAAAGGCAATCTGTTTTTTAACATAAACTACAAGGAAGACTTGGAAAAAGCGGGCAGCCTTATCTTCCAATAGCGATTACGAATGCGGGCAAAAACATTTTGGAATCTCTCTTGTAATGCACTTAATCAAATTGTTATCATCTTAAAATGGGTGCCATATTAAAATTTTTGCTTCGATCCTTTGTTATGATGTTTGTTTTTTTATCTTGTCAAACCCGCCCGGCAATTATTGACGATACATTAAACGGTGATTTGCCCGAGGCTTCTAAAAATGAAGAGGAAAACGCCATATATGAGTTTATAGAAATTCCCGATAACTTATCCGAGTTGCCTATAAGCAGCTTCGACGAGGTGTGGGCATATCTTATTAGCGGAAATGAAACCTCTCTAAAATCAAATATGCCTATTACCGATCTGGTTTACTTTAACGCCACTCTGGACTGGTACGGCCATTTGACGGATCTGCCTAAGCGCAGGACGATTTCAAAATTCCCCGGCAGGGTTCATCTGGCTGTTCTAAGTGAAAGCGGGGGGCAAACACACATCATGCTGGATCCCGATGGAAATTACAGACAGCGCCTGATAACAGAGCTTGTTGATGCCGCAGCGGCTTATGATGGTCTAAACATTGATTTTGAAAAAGTGCCGCTGCGTGATGCCGATAACTTTATATCGTTTCTTACCGAATTACGCTCAAAACTTGGAAATAAAATACTCTCCGTTTGCGTTCCCGCAAGAACCCGTACGGGCGGCGCTTACAACTATAAAAAAATAGCCTCCATAGCCGACAGGGTTTTTGTTATGGCTTATGACGAGCATTGGTCAACCAGCGCCCCCGGTCCCGTCGCCTCAATGAACTGGTGCAAAACCGTCGCCTCATTCAGCCTTCAATCCATAGGCAGCGAAAAACTTGTTATGGGCTTGCCGTTTTACGGCCGCGCTTGGGCCGACCGAAGCACATCACGGGGACTCATCCATTCCACTACCGAGAAAATCAAGCAGGAAAGCGGAATAGAGCAAATACGCCGTGTCAACGGTATACCCACATTTAAGTATGAAGTTATGGTAACCGTAAGCGTCTACTACGAAGACGAGTATTCCTTGGCAACACGAATGGAAATGTACAACCATCAGGGCGTGCAGTCCGTAGGCTTCTGGCGGCTTGGACAGGAGCCTCTGGGCGTATGGAACCTGATTAAAATCCGCCCGCGTTGACAGGCTGTACAGGCTTTTGCGGCGCCTTGACACTTTTTTTTAGGACTGGTAAGCTATAGTTTATAGTGTATTGTAACGAAAATTGTTGCAATAATGGGTCTTAATATTTAAAAAAGATATTTTTTTAGCAGAAGGAATCCGATGACCGATGAGCAGAGTCTTGTTGTTGACGAGGCAAAGATCAAAAGATCCGTGCAGTCAGGTATACCGCTTACCATAACATCCTATACCCTCCCTCACGAGATGGAAGTACACATAGGTCAGGTTTTGGGCGTATTTTTGAAGGCGGCGGGACAGGAAGGTCTGCGTGATTATGTTGAGTACTGTATTCAGGAATTGGCGGTAAATGCGAAAAAGGCAAATACCAAACGCATTTATTTTTCAGAAAAAAAGCTTGATATAGCAAATCCTGAGGATTACAAAAAAGGTATGCTTTCTTTTAAGAAGGATACCCTTGATAATCTGGGGCATTATCTTCAGGTTCAGCGCGACAGGGGACTCTATATACGCATAAATTTGCTTTACCGTAAGGATGTAATACAAATTGAAGTACGCAACAACGTTGTAGTTTCAAAAATAGAATTGATGCGTATACATGAAAAACTTGCCCGTTCACGCCAGTATAACAGTCTTGAAGATGCGTTTGGCCAGGTGCTGGATGATTCGGAAGGCGCCGGACTGGGACTTGTTGTTCTTGTCCTTATGCTAAAAAAGATGGGGCTTGATGAAGATTGCTTTGATATAACCGGCTCCGAGTCGGAAACGATAGCGAAACTTGTTATCCCTTTGGATCAAACAAAGATCAACAATTTAACTAAACTTTCAACGCTTATAGTTGATCAGGTTAATTCGCTCCCGCAGTTCCCTGAAAATATTCTTTTTATACAAAAACTTACGCAGGATCCCAAGTCCGAGATGGCGGATATTGCCCGTCATATTTCTATGGATCCCGCGATGACCGTCGATATTTTAAGGCTCGTTAATTCGGCTCAATATATGATGATAAAGCGTGTAGACAGCATATCGGAAGCGGTAAAGATTCTTGGAATTAACGGCATAAAAAATCTGCTTTACTCCTATGGAACACAAAAACTTCTTGGCGAGGATACCGAAGAAAAAAGAGCGCTGTGGCGGCATTGTTATAAAACGGCGTTTTATGCCTACAACCTTGTAAAGAATTTTTCCAAGGATAAAACCATTATTGATGATGTTTATGTCGGCGGAATACTGCATGATATGGGAAAAATAATCTTTGATAATGCGCATCCCGGTCTTGTTGCCAAGATGAAGAATTTTTGCAGCGAAAAAAGCATCCCGGACGCAACTCTTGAAGATGTAAGCGCCGGTATGAATCATGCCGAGATTGGCGGTATGCTTGCGGAAAAATGGAATTTGCCGGAAATCCTTGTGACGGCTATACGGTATCACCATGATCCGACAGCCGCGCCTAAAAACACACGCGCAGTAGTTGATGTCGTATACCTTGCCAATATGTTATGCGAAATTGAAAGAGGGACCGCCGTCTGCGATCAGCTTTATGCGGATGTAATTGACGGTTTCGGGTTAACTTCAAAAAAGCAGATCGAAAAGATAATAGAGCTTTTGTCGCAGGGTTTTGAAAAAGAATCGGCAAATAGAAAATAGTTTTGACAGACAGCCCGAAAACAACAGAGCAAATGGAAATGCTTGCCAACCGTTTGCGTAAAAGGCAGCGGCACCTTGCAAAGTGGGCTCTAAGGACAGGCGCGGGCGTTTACAGGCTGTACCATCGTGATATACCCGAAATACCGCTTGTTTTAGACTTTTACCGCAGCAGTGAAAACGCAGTATCCGGCGCTATTTACAAACGGGAATATGAACCCGGTACAGAAGAAGCAGGGATAGAAGAAAACGAGCTGGTAAAAAACACGGTGGCGGAGGCTCTATGCCTTGATAAAAAAAATGTTTTTATCAAAACCAGAAGAAAACAGAGAACGGATCAAGACAAGCAGGATCAGTATCAAAAAGAATCAAACATCAATTACAGCGCCGATATTGAAGAAGGCGGTTTAAAATTCCGCGTTAATCTTTCCGACTACATTGATACCGGAATTTTCCCCGATCTTAGAAAGGAGCGGGCTTTGATACGGGCGGAAGCGGAAAATAAAAAAGTACTGAATCTGTTTTGTTACAGCGCGGCTTTTTCCGTTTACGCGGCGGCAGGCGGAGCAAAAGAAACCTGTTCGGTGGATATGTCATCTACATATCTTGAATGGGCAAAAACAAACTTTATCTTAAACGGTTTTTCAAGTACGAATAATCATCTGTTAAAAGCAGACGCACTACGCTTTATTGATGATGCAAAAAAAAACAATGAGCGCTGGGATATAATTATTTTAGACCCCCCGGCATTTTCTAATTCAAAAAAGATGAAAGGCAACATGCTAGGAGGCACCCTCGACATAAAACGCGACTACAAAAAACTTATAGCATCCACGCTTAAACTTCTTTCGCATAACGGTAGACTATATTTTAGCTCCGGTGTAAAATCTTTTAATCCCGATACAGCCGCGCTACAAAATGAATTGATTTTTAATTTTCCTAACATAAAAATCAGCAGCATAACAGAAAAAATAAGGGACGAAGATTTTAAAGGAAGGAGGATGCCGCTATGTCTTTTAATAACGGTATAAAATTATCACTTTGTTTTTTCTGTGTATTTGTAACTGCCTCATGCGCAGTGGTACAATCGTCTTCTGAGACACAAATCCCGCAAAATTTTCCGCAGGAAAGACCTGCCGAAAACGCTGTCCCGTATCAGGAGGACGATTCAATAAAAATATCGGATCTGCCTAAAGAGGTACGCGAATACCTTGTAACGGTTTCCGCGGCATTTAAAAAACCGGATATTGATTTTCTTATAAGCCAAGGCGAAGAAAATTATGAAAAAGAGCTGCGGGGACGTATGGTAGAAGAGCAATATTTGGCTCTGCTCTACAGGGCAGGTCCATACTCAAAAGACTCGCCTTGGAAGATACCGCCCTTTATGCTGGATCCTCAAAAAGTAAAATCTGTGGAATGGATAAACGCTTATGAGCGGGGTCCCGTCTACGAGATTGAAGGCAAAGTACAGATGAAAGACGGAAAGAATGATCCCTGCCGTCTTGTCCTCTTGTGGAAACTGAAAAACCCTAAAATCGTTGGTGCCTATCCCTAAAGCGTCTATAAAACAACTTTTTTAAAGTTTTCCAAAATTTGGTCAACCATGGGGCGGGCGTCTATATCAACAAGAATGTCTTTTTTCCGGTAGTAATCAATCAGCGGCGCAGTTTGGACACGGTAAACTTCCAGACGTTCTTTTACCGCCTCCGGCTTGTCGTCTTCCCTTGTGTAGACCTCCCCGCCGCATATATCACACTTATCACTCTGTTTGGGCGGATTAAATTCCGTGTGCCAGCTAAAACGGCACTTACGGCAGACACGCCTGCCGGACAAGCGCTTGATAACGTCTTCGTCGGGTATGTTAAAATCCACTACCTTGTCTACTCTTGAAAAACTATCAAGCGCTGCGGCTTGGGCAATGGTACGCGGAAATCCGTCCAATACATAGCCGGATTTAACGTCATCTTTTGTAAGCCGTTCCTTTACTAAGTCAATGGTTACACCGTCGTGAACAAGATGCCCCGCATCAATAATTGCCTTAATCCTTAAACCCAGCATATTTTTTTCGGCAATAGCCTCGCGGAAAATATCACCCGTACTGATATGGGGTATATTCAATAACTCAACAACTTTAACCGCCAGACTTCCCTTGCCTGCACCGGGCGGACCTAAAAAAATTAAATTCATATTGATTTCCTGTTAGCGCCTTAAGTTCCAAATGACACTTCGTAAAGATTATCTAAAATTGCTTTTAGTTTTTTTCCGTAATTTTTATCGGAAGCCCATGTTCCGGCCAAACCGTATATGTCGGGCGCGCTTCCATAACGCACCCATTTGTAACGCGGATCAACCAGTGTAAGTTTAGGCGGCTCCTCTGTGGCATAAGCCTTTAAATGCTGAATCTGAGCGCGTACGCCGATCCGGGGACTTGGAAAACGCTCACCTTTCTGTTCAGGGCCTATCGCGCCCAAACCGCAAAAATTGTTCATATCCGGCGTTACAAGTCCGCCATAAGAAAGATAGCCCGTTTCAAGACACATTTGAGAGAACGCCACATCGCTGTTCACACCCTCAATTTTCGCTTCCTCAACGTAGAGTTTTGCAAAATCAAATACAAATGATTTATCCAGCGAAGGATTTTTTTTCAACAAAAAATTTGCCAAGTTTTCCGTTTTAACTTGACCGGCACCCAAAATCGAGTCAGGTGACGGCGGAATTACCGGTCTTTCCGGCGGTTTTCCCTTAACCGAAGAACATGAAAAAACCAGAATTGAAAAACTTAAACAAATAACACCTTTAAAAAACATAGTCCTCATACACTATTGTCGGCATTTACAGCCTTGAACGGCTCTTTTTTTTATGATAGCGTTTAAACTCATAATGAAAAAGATCAGCGGCATTCCTGCCTCAGGCGGGCTTGCCATAGGTAAAGCCTTATTGTGGACGGGAAACGATTTTCCGGAAATTCCGCGTTATATTATTCACAAAGCTCAGGTGGATGATGAATGGAAGCGGTTTTTGGTTGCTAACAAGAATCTTGTCGAAAAAATAAAACAGCATATCGACAGCTTGGAAAACGAAAAAAATAAAGAACAGTCCGACCTTTTGCGCGCGCACCTAATGATGCTTGAAGACCTTGATTTTCAACGGCAGATCAGAGCGGCGCTTGAAAGCCAGCTTGAAAACATAGAATGGATTGTGTGGTCTATATCTCACGAGATGGCGCAAAAGCTGCTTTCCGCACCGGATGCCTACCTGCGCGAGCGCGCGTCGGATATTTCCGATATGTCTCACGAAATTTTGAACAAACTCCTCTCGATACAACAGCTTTCCCTTTCCGACATAAGCGAAGACTGCATTGTTATTGCACGCGATATTCCGCCGTCTCAAGCGCTAACGATGAATAAAACCCATATAAAGGCTATAGTTACCGATTACGGCAGCAGAATATCTCATACTGCGATTCTCGCCCGCTCTCTTGAGATACCGGCGGTTTTGGGAGTTTCAAACGGCACTCTGGAAATAAATAACGGTGATATGCTTGTTGTGGACGGTGATTTTGGAACCATAGCGATAAACCCGGACGCGGACGAGCTTGAAAGATCAAACGGCAGGGTTTTGTCTCTGCAAAAAAAAATAAGCTCCCAGCAGTCTTTGCGCGATCTTCCGCCGGAAACAAAAGACGGCAAGCGTTTTATACTTAAAGCGAATATTGAGGTACCCTCCGATGCCGAAAGGATAATGCAGTACGGCGCCGAAGGAATCGGTCTTTTCCGCTCCGAATTTTTATTTTTATCTAACGGTGAGGTGACGGAAGAGGAGCGCCAATACAAGGCTTACAGCGATGTGATCAAAACACTTGGCAATATGCCGGTAACGATTCGTACAGTCGATGTGGGCGGCGACAAGGTGCTGCCGAACTTTTTCCCAAAAGAGGAAAAAAATCCCCTGCTTGGATGGAGGGCGATACGGTTTAGTTTGGCTATGCCGGAACTTTTCAGGGCGCAGCTTAGGGCGATTTTGAGGGCGGCGTCAAAAGGAAATCTTAGGATTATGTTCCCTCTAATTTCAGGCATAGAGGAGTTGGATCAGGCTATTGCCGCACTAGAGGAGGCTAAGGCGGAGTGCCGCAAAGTCGGGCAGCCTGTGGCGGAGAATATACAGATTGGAGTGATGATAGAGGTTCCTTCCGCCGCTGTTACCGCCGATATTTTGGCAAAAAAGGCGGATTTTTTATCGATAGGGACGAATGATCTGATGCAATACACCCTTGCCGTTGACAGGGGAAACCAAAAAGTATCGTATCTGGCGCAGAATATTCATCCGGCGATAATAAGACTGCTTAAAATGACGATAGATGCCTCTCATAAAGCCGGAAAATCGGTTTCCATGTGCGGAGAAATGGCCGGAGACACCCTTGCCCTGCCGCTTTTGCTTGGATTGGGGCTGGATGAATTCAGCGTCAGCGCTCCGGCTATACCGGAAGTTAAGTCGGTAATTCGTCAATGCGACTACCAAAAGTGTAAAAAACTGGCGGAAAAAATCCTTGAATGTGAAAATATCAGCGAAATAAAAAAAATTTTAAACGAGGCTAAATGATGAGTGATAGACGGGTTTTTATTTTTGACACAACACTGCGGGATGGTGAACAGGCTCCGGGCTGTTCTATGAATGTTCAGGAAAAAATAGAAGTTGCAAAACGCCTTGAAAGGCTTGGCGTAGATATTATTGAGGCGGGCTTCCCTGCTTCAAGCCCCGGTGATTTGGATTCCGTTAAAAATATTGCGCTCCTAGTTAAGGACAGCACCGTAGCGGGTTTGTGCCGTGCGCTTGAAAAAGACATCGACGCGGCAAGGGAGGCTCTTGGGAAAGCGGCGAATCCCCGCGTGCATATTTTTTTGGCAACAAGCCCTATTCACATGGAGTATAAGTTAAAGATGACGGAAACGCAGGTTTTGGAACAGGCGATAGCCGCCGTTAAATACGCAAAAAAGTTCTGTTCCGATGTTGAGTTCTCCGCCGAGGATGCCTTCCGAAGCGATCCCGATTTTGTCTGCAAGGTATTCGGCGCGGTGATCGAAGCTGGCGCTACTACGCTAAACCACCCCGATACCGTTGGCTACGCCATACCCCATGAATTCGGGGACAGGATACGTTATGTGAAGGAACACACTCCGAATATAGAGAAGGCTAGACTTTCAGTTCACTGTCATAACGATCTGGGACTTGCTGTGGCGAATAGCCTTGCCGCCATTGAAGCGGGAGCGGATCAGGCGGAGTGTACGATCAACGGCATAGGAGAGAGGGCGGGCAACGCATCGCTTGAAGAAATTGTTATGGCGTTGAGGGTGAGGAAAAACTACTTTCGCGCCGACACGCGCATTGATGCAACCCAGCTCTACCCGACAAGCCGTCTTATCACCAAGGTTACAGGTGTAAAGGTACAGCCTAACAAGGCGATAGTGGGAGAAAATGCCTTTGCTCACGAGGCGGGCATACATCAACACGGGGTACTTGCAAACCCCGCAACCTACGAGATCATGACGCCGGAATCCGTGGGCATTACAAAGAAAGACCTTGTGCTGGGCAAACATTCAGGCAAACACGCCTTTGAAGAGCGGCTTAAAGATATGGGTTTCAACCTAGACGGACATGCCCTGCAAGATGCCTTTGAACGTTTTAAAACCCTTGCCGACAACAAAAAAACGGTGAACGAACGTGATATTGAGGCGCTTATATCAGGCTTCTCCACAGTAAAGGAAACATGGCGGCTTGACCGCTGGGTGATAAACGCCGGTTCGTCGGTGTCGTCCACCAGTGCGATACGCCTTGTCGCAGGGGACGGCGGTTTGCGGGAATCGGTACACTTCGGCAACGGCTGTATCGACGCGGCATTTAACGCGATAAACAAACTAATCGGCAAAGAAGTGGTGCTGGATATGATCGAAATCGGCTCAATCTCCGGCGAGGCAGATGCCCAAGGCGAAGCCATGGTAAAAATCACCTACAACGGCGGACATTGGAACGGGCGCGGGGTATCCACAAATATCATTGAGTCCGCGATTAAAGCGTACGTCTCGGCAATCAACGCGATGGAAAGTGAGCAGCAAAAATAGCGGGCAGCTTTATTTATGTGCGTACGGACACCAGCCTTGACAAATTTTTATTTCATATATAAAGTCTATATTATTACTAAGAATTAAGCTGCGAAAAATTTACAGCTGATGCAAGGAGTATTTTATGGCAAGAGCTGAAAGAATCACCGATCTTATCGGAAAAACGCCTATCGTTAAAATCAATAGGCTAAATGACGGCGGGGCAACAGTTTACGCAAAGCTGGAAAGTTTTAATCCCCTTCATAGCGTTAAGGACCGTATCGCGCTGGCACTCATCGAAGCGGCGGAACAAGACGGACGTATAAAAAAAGATACGATTATAATTGAGCCGACAAGCGGTAACACGGGCATAGGCTTGGCGTTTGTGGCGGCGGTTAAGGGTTACCAGTTGATCCTAACCATGCCGGAAACGATGAGTATTGAGCGCCGAAAGTTGTTAAAGGCGCTTGGAGCAAAGTTGGAGCTTACCGAAGGCGCAAAAGGTATGAAGGGCGCAATAGCGAAAGCGGAGGAAATTGCCGCAGCGACGCCGAATTCTTTTATACCCCAGCAGTTCAATAATCCTGCAAACCCTGCTATACACGAAAAAACAACCGGACCCGAAATCTGGGAAGATACAGAGGGCAAGATTGATATTCTGATCGGAGGCGTAGGTACAGGCGGTACCATCACCGGTGCAGGCAAATATTTAAAATCAAAAAAACCGTCGGTTAAACTGGTTGCCGTTGAACCGGCGTCTTCTCCGGTGCTTTCCGGCGGAAGTCCGGGACCCCACAAGATTCAGGGTATAGGCGCGGGTTTTGTGCCTCAAGTTTTTGATGCGGGTCTTATCGACGAAATATACCATACCGACGACGTTAAAGCCGGAAACATCGCAAGACGCGCTGCAAAAGAGGAAGGCATACTGATCGGTATCTCATCCGGCGCGGCGCTGGAAGCGGCGTTGACCATATCAAAACGTCCCGAAAATAAGGGGAAGACGATAGTAGTCGTTCTGCCAGACACAGGCGAACGTTACCTTTCAACATGGCTTTGGGAAGAATAGCCTAACTAAATTTTGCGTATAACGCTATGCACATCTTCGCATAGCGTTACCCTCCCCTCCCCCTTCAAAACCGCACCCTAATTCAATTATAATCTACCTGTAACTAAGGAGCCCCTCATGTCAAAATATCCGTTTGAAACTATTGAGCCTAAATGGCAGAAGTATTGGGAGGAGCATAAAACCTTCCGCGCTTTAGAGGATGAGCGTTATGCGAAAGACAAGCGCCGCTATGTGCTTGATATGTTTCCGTATCCATCATCTCAGGGGCTTCATGTGGGTCATCCTGAGGGCTACACGGCTACAGACATATACTGCCGGTACCTGAGGGCAGCCGGGTACAATGTACTGCACCCCATGGGTTTTGACGCTTTCGGTCTGCCTGCGGAGAATTACGCGATTAAGACCGGGCAGCATCCGGCTAAGACTACGGCGGACAACATCACGCATTTCCGGCAGCAGATAAAACGGCTGGGATTTTCTTACGATTGGGAGCGCGAGGTTGATACTTCGAGCGAGGAATACTACCGCTGGACCCAGTGGATTTTTCTTAAACTGTTTGATAAGGGGCTGGCTTACGAGGCGGAGAGCCCGATTAACTGGTGTCCGTCTTGCAAGACGGGACTTGCAAACGAAGAAGTGAAGGACGGGGCTTGCGAGCGCTGCGGTACCAAGGTTACGCGCAAGCGGATTAGGCAATGGATTTTGAAGATTACCGACTATGCCGAACGGCTGCTTGCCGACCTTGACGGGCTGGATTGGCCGGAGCCTGTCAAGCTAATGCAGCGTAACTGGATTGGACGGAGCGAAGGAGCGAATGTCAACTTCAAAATTGACGGGTTTGATGATGTTCTGGAGATTTATACGACACGCCCGGACACCCTTTTCGGCGCGACTTACATGGTTTTGTCGCCCGAACATCCCCTTGTTGATAAAATTACCGCATCCGGGCAGCAAAAAGCCGTGCAAACTTATGTTGAACAGGCGGCAAAAAAGAGCGATCTTGAGCGTACCGACCTTGCAAAGACAAAAACCGGCGTTTTTTCCGGCGCTTACGCGATAAATCCCGTTAATAATGCCAAAATTCCCATCTGGATTGCCGATTATGTTTTGATTTCCTACGGTACAGGCGCGATCATGGCTGTTCCTGCCCACGATGAACGCGATTGGGACTTTGCCAAAACTTTTGATTTGCCTATTGTTTGTGTTGTAGTGAGTAAGGAGCAAGGAGTAAGGAGTACCCCCTCTGAATGTACCTCCGCATACGGTTACGCGGTAAATTCAGGATTTTTGGACGGGCTTCCAACAGAGCAGGCAAAAAAAGCTATGGCGGATTGGCTAAAGGAGCGCGGCATAGGCACAAAAGCGGTTCGGTATAAATTGCGGGATTGGGTGTTTAGCCGGCAGCGTTACTGGGGCGAGCCTATTCCTCTTGTACATTGTGAAAAGTGCGGGATTGTACCTCTGCCGGAAAGCGATCTGCCGTTACGCCTGCCGGAAGTTCAATCTTACGCGCCGTCCGGTTCCGGTGAATCGCCGCTTGCAAACATTACAGATTGGGTGAACACGACCTGCCCCAAGTGCGGAGGCGCGGCAAAACGCGAAACCAACACGATGCCGCAGTGGGCGGGAAGCTGCTGGTATTACCTTCGCTACCTTGACCCGCACAACGCAAACATTTTCGCGGAACGCAGCAAAATAGACTATTGGGCGCCCGTTGACCTTTATGTGGGAGGCACGGAACACGCCGTCCTGCACCTCCTCTACAGCCGTTTTTGGCACAAGGTACTGTTCGATCTGGGACTTGTGAATACAACGGAGCCGTTCCAGCGTCTTGTAAATCAGGGCATGATTTTAGGCGAAGACAACCAAAAAATGAGCAAATCACGGGGCAACGTGATAAACCCAGACGACATAATAAAAGAATACGGAGCAGACTCAATGCGTGTCTACGAGATGTTCATGGGACCTCTTGAAGTCAGCAAACCGTGGATGACAGCCGGTCTTGTGGGCGTTACCCGCTTTCTTGAACGGCTTTGGAGCATAGCGGAACGCCTTCAAGTGAGTAAGGAGCAAACTCCCGCTACCCCCTCTTCAACTACTCAATACTCACTACTAACTACTAACTCAATAACCCGCCTACTCCACAAAACCATAAAAAAAGTTACCGGAGATACGGCTACGCTCAATTTTAACACCGCCATAAGCGCAATGATGGTGTATTCGTCAGAGCTTGCAAAATTTTTAAGTGAAAACACT
Organism: Spirochaetia bacterium; assembly: GCA_025997755.1. Next base: position 15,487 of record BNVA01000015.1, read on the forward strand.
CGCTACCCCTTACTCACTACTCTATGGGAACCCCTCGTAATCATGGCTGCCTGTTATGCGCCGCATTTGGGCGAAGAGCTGTGGGAAAAACTGGGGCACACGGAGTCCGTGTCAAAAGCCACATGGCCCGGCTGCGACGAAAGCCTTGCCGCCGATGATGAGGTAACTGTTGTCGTGCAGATCAACGGCAAGATACGCGACAAGTTTACCGCCGCAAAAGGCACGGCAAAAGAAGCGCTTGAAAAAACAGCTATGGATAGCGATGTTGTAAAAAAATGGCTGGAAGGCAAGCAACCTTCAAAGATCATAACCGTGCCGGACAAGCTGGTAAACATCGTGGTGCGGGACTAACATATACTGCTATCTCAATAACTTTGAACACCGCTTAAACAACTTGTTAGGTCAATCATTTTTCTGTGTTACTCTGATGATCCATTGCCTTTTTGCTGAATTCCCGTACGCTTAATGTATCTTCGTTTTGTTCATGCCACTTTGTGTAATCGTTTTGCTCACGGGAAATCATAACAAGAAAACGTTCCATGTCCACTGGTCCAAAATGGTCATCTAAAACTTTAAGTCCTTCATATTTTAAAACTGCATCTGTCATTTTATAAAACCTCCAGTTGCATAAATTCTATAGGATTAACAACCGGCATTTTTGTTACCGATTTTATTGGCTTATTAAGCATTTTCCTGTCTGTTGTCAGGACATAATCGCAATGCATAAAATCTGCACAGGCAATATGAAGTGAATCAACAACTTTCAGACCAATTCTTTGTAATTGTTCAGCTTCTAACAGTATACTTTCTTTTTCGTTACAATTTAAGTGAGCAATATCTTTCCATTTCATAATTCTGTCTTTACGTTCGGGAAAAGGGCTTTTTCCGATTTCATAGTCCAAAATATAAGACCATGCAAGCTCATAAACACCGGAAAGAATTTGTTGCTGAATGTACAACTTTGCATCTGTTTCAAAGAATATTTTTACCTGTGTTTGATCGTCGTAAGGACGGTTGAAACAGCAATTATCAAGATATATTAGCATTTAGCCTCCAAATAGCGGCCGGCACTGTACCAGTCCCGCAGCCGGTTGATTTCCTCAAAAATCCACTTGGCTTCGTCCTGATCACTTTTGGTATGGTTGTACAACGGGCGCGAGCCGCTTTTTTTGGTTGGCGACAGCTTTTTGGGGTAACGAACCACATTTTTGGCGATCAGCGTGTTTGCAGCCAAAAGGATTTCCGGCGTAGAACGGTAATTCACGGAAAGCGTTACGGTTTTCGCGGCTGGGTACACCTTGTCAAAATCCAAAAAAAGTTTGACGTGCGAACCGCGCCACGAATATATCGTCTGGTCGGGATCGCCTACGATAAACAGGTTGCCGTGCCTGCCGGACAGTATTTGCGCGATGGTGTATTGCCGCTTGCTCACATCCTGAAATTCGTCCACCATCACATACTGCATCCGATCCTGCCATTTTTCGCGTACATCCGGGAATTTTTCAAGAATGTACGTTGCAAAGTTGATAAGATCGTTAAAATCAAGCCCGAAGCATTTTTTTTGTTCATACAGATAGCGCAGAAAAATCGCTTCGTTGCGGTTGGCCGCGCGTAGGTATTTTTCTTTAAGCTGCTCGTTGTCAAGTTCGTAGATTTCGGCAATGTATGAAGTTGCCTGCATCTTCTTTGCTTCCAGCACTTCGTCGATGGTACGCTGGATTGTCGTTTCGCGCATCGTCAGTCCCATATCGCCGAGCATAGACCTAACACGGCGTTTCATTTCGTTAGCGGCGCGGTTTGTAAAAGTAACGCAGAGTATGTTTTTCGGCGCAATGCCCAGCGTGGACACCAAATAACAATATCGCGAGACAAGCGCGCGCGTTTTGCCCGTCCCCGCGCCGGCAATCACACGCACCGCCCCCTCCGTTAAACTCACAGCGTCTTGTTGTTCGGAATTTAAGTTATCAAGGTAGCTGCCGGTTACCATATCAGAAGTATAGCATAAAAGCGCAAAGACAAAAGTAACAGACGGTATAATCAGATACCGCGATGCGGATCCCGGCAGAACAACCCCATATTATCGCTGACAGCTACAATAAAGACTACCTGTGGCTATTTGCTGCCTCTATTACATTTTATGATAATAAAATGAGTTATGAACGATGAACAGGCATGTATCGAATTGCGGGAATTATTCGGAAATAACCTAAAAAAGCTACGGCATGAGGCAAGACTTTCCCTGATAAAGCTGGGAATGAGATCGGGGCTGACACATAACTTTATAAATGATCTTGAACATGGTAAACGCGGCGTAACACTGGATTCTATTGCTTTGCTTGCCCAAGGTCTTGATGTTGAATCGTTCAAACTCTTATTACCAAAAGAAAAAGCACAGGAATCGGCGTACCCAGAATACATCAATGCCTTGGAAAAAGCCGTAGAGGATATCAAAAAATACTATAGCGCCTAGTACCTTCATACCGGCAATACGAATCGGAATTGACGGCTCGCACAGGCTGTAGTAATCTGTTTTAGTGGGAAAAAACTTTAATAATAAAAATAATGATTTCAATGTAGAAACTTTTGCAAAGGATATATATTTTATCGCCTGCCGTACACCTATTGCGGCGGAAAGGGAACTGCGGCTTACCATTATCGCGAATAGTAATGCGGGCGGTTTTACGATAAAAAAGCGCGGTGTAAAGCATAGCGAAGAATTAAAAAGAACTATCGAAATTGCCGCCGCAATGCCGCAGAGGCGCTGCGTTCCGTCGGAGACGGCAAAAAGATTTGGCGGCGAACTTGGGGCGTTCGGGCTTGTTAAGACAAGCGCTCCCGGGACATCCAGACTTTTTGAGACAGCGGCAAGTGCGGAAAACATAACCGCCGAGCTTTTAAAAGAAGCCGCCGCTCACAGGGAAGCGGCGGACAAGCCGTTTTTTCTTGTGATTTCGGCCGGAGGCGACGGAACCACGCTTGAGATTTTCTCAAACTTCTACAAAGAGCCGGAAACCCATAAAAACGATTTTGTCTTTCTGCGCCTGCCTATGGGAACAGGAAACGACGGAGCGGACGCACAAACGCTGGAGACCGCACTTAGTTTTCTGTTAAAACCGCGCAAGATTCAATTTACAAGCGCCATTACGTTAAAAACATCAAACCCAAACAAAGGACCTTTTTTTGCGTTTAACATACTTTCCGTAGGCTTGGATGCCTTTGTAACTCATAGCACCAACAAAATGAAGAATTTACTCCCCGGCGATTCCTACAAACTTTGGGTGGATATAGCGGCGCTATTTTATAACAAGATCTATAATGTTGGTCTTATGGAAGTCCGTGCCTACGATAAGGCGGGCAGCAGTGTACAAAAATTCCGCGATAGAGCGCTTTTGTTAGCCGTCGGAGCCGGAGGCAGGCGTACCTACGGGGCAGGAAATAATATTTTGCCGGATGAACGTAATGTTTGTATGATTCGTGAGATGCCTTTACTCAGAAAACTTTCGTTGAAAGGAAAAGTTGCCCGCGGTACTCACACGGAAAGCCCCGAAACCCTGTCTTTTTCCGCCAACAGCATCCGGTTTATCGCCGAAAATCCCATATTAGCACAAATGGACGGCGAAACCGTTCTTTTGGAACCGAACGATTTTCCCGCCGTGATCGAATTGAGCGAACCTGTAATTCCGGTACTAAGCAGAGGTCAGTAATTTTACTCAGCAATTTTACATTAGGATATGCTTGTAAGAAATTTTTCCAGGGAGTCTTTTTCTTTTTCGGGAAAGCTCACGAATTCCAGCGAAAGATTTTTTTTGTTGTTGATAAGGCGGCAGACCGGCGACAGTATCGCCCCTCCGGCGCGTAAAGAGCAGCCTTGTATTTCGGTGTTTACCGCCATACTTTTTGTCTGCTGCGGATTGTCGGCGGCAAAAATAACGCCGAACGATGTTATTTTTTTTATTCTTCCGGGAATTAAAACACCGGTAAGCGGATTTGTTATTATTAAGGCAAGTTGTTTATCGTTTATAATCTGATCCCCTGCGTTTACAAGCCATTTGTCCGGCGGCAGGTGATGGCGAAAAACAGTGCGAACGCAATCCAGACAATCGTTTTCTACATTTGATTCCGGCAGCAGGCAGTCTACACTAAGATACTTTGCCTTATCCTGCTCCTTTTGGCTGAAATTTTGACCGTGCAACACGATAACCGGACACACGGACGGCGGTTTTTCCGCCCGTAAAAAGCCCACAAGGGTCTTCCAATGCCTCGGAAAGTCGGCGGCGCTTACAATCATACCGTCCGGCGCAATCTCATCAATATTGTCCATTGCCTTTAAAACATGACTATACCAGACCACATCGCAGCCTAAAACCTG
>BNVA01000016.1 GCA_025997755.1 Spirochaetia bacterium
AATGGTAATTGTGCTTGGTTAAATATATCATCAATTGAAATAGTGCCGACCCCTTTATCAAATACAACACCTGTTTCAGCCCCTATTAACACCAATTCAACGTTTTAAGCCAGTCCATGGGGAAATATCCTTTTAATGCCAGCGTTGCGTACAGAGCGGGACCGGCGTGCCCCTTGGACATGACCAATTTGTCCCTATCCGCCCAATCCGGTTTTTTTGGATCGATCTTCATTACTCCTGAATACAGCACGGCGAGGGTATCAACTATACTAAGCGCACCGCCAATATGCCCGAAACCCCGCGATCCTATACATTTGACCGTCTCCAGCCTGATTTTCGCGGCGAACTTTTTTAATTCCTTGATTTCTTTTTTGTCCATAATCACTCCCAAAAGTAGATTTACTTTGCTTTTTTGACACTTTTATTATATATTTTGATACAGATATTGGCTAGGGAGTTAAATTATGAAAATCAAAGATCTTACATACATTCTTGCTATAGGTTTGTTTGCCCAATGCTTGTTTCTTTTGGGTTGTCCTGACGCCACAGGAACAACGCCTGTTGTTAATCCGCCGCCAACCACCGATATAGTTGGTTTGACACTATCTCCTACCCAGTCAGGTTCTTACTCGATACTTGTGTTGGGAGAAACCAATATCAAAGCGGGAAATGTGATGAACATTATTAATAATGATAATTCGGTGGCTATGGGATCAAACGAGAGTGCGCTGGGCAGTAAGATTTTACTATATACTAAGTCAACAGCCCAATGGAAAGGTACGGGCACTTATTCCGTACTCTTTTTTAAAGAGTCTAATGCTCCCGCAGTAAGTATTTTTGAATTTATAAAAGGTGCCTCAGGCGTAAAATTCACAAACGGCGGGGCAACGGCAACTCTAGGCACTGCTTCAATAATTGACTATACAAAGACCCTTAAAACTAATATTTCGGATCAAGCCCTTTATACGGTGTTTTTAACAAAGGCTGCAACAGTAAACGCAGGCAATGTAGCTTCATTGGCAGGCACCGCCGAGGCTTTCGGTGGTTCCGAAATAATACAAAACATCGATAATAGCTTTGTCCTTCTCTCCGGGACAGGCGGCACGAATTCCGATCAATTCAACCTCTTCGGCAATTACACGGTGGTTTTACAAAAAAGCGGCGGCGGTACTGGCTTTAAGAATATAACATTTTCAAACGGAACCGGTTCGGTCGGGACAGACAGTATGGCATGGCTGCCGTAGAAAGTCGTTTTATGTCATGCGGCGGTTAGCAACCGTCCGGTATATAGCCATTTTATCGCGTTTCCCAATGCCCCATATTTCTACGACTTCAATCTGATTGAATTCAATGATACGGTATACTATCCTGTATTTTTTCTTGGCAAAATAGATTTTATAGTAACCGGTCAGGTCTATATTATTTTTGTTTCCCAATTCTTCACCTAGCAGCGGATTTTCGCTCAATTTATCTATTTGGGCATTTGCCAGTTTTTTTAGGCTGCCATCAAGTTTTTTATAATCCTCCGCAGCAGGCGCCGTAAAAGCAACTTCATACATCGTACGTTTCCGTTTTTAATTTATTCCAAGAAATATTTGTTTGCGGATCGTATTTTTTTGAACGCTCTTGTATCATATCGGCAATCTCGAAATGTTCAAAAACATCCTCTATTTTTTTTAAATATTCATATTCATCAAATGAAAGTAATACCGCTTCCATAACATTGTTTTTGAGTATGTATGCTTCCCCGCCTACATCCGATATACTTCTGATAGTCTGCGTTAGTTCCTTCTGGAGCTTTGTAATTGAAATCATTTTTTCTGTATCTAAAAGCATAAATACCACCTTTAAAATTATAATATAACACATATTATTCTATATAGACAAGCATTTTACGATGTCCATTTTTAACAGAAAATTAGCAAGATTTTCCCTGTTTTTGTTTGACTTTATCTGGATTTTTGTATATTTTTGTAATGTTCCCCAGCGTTTCTGCCGAAACTAGAGGGAGTAATTTATCCATAAAAGGAGATGACAATGAAGATTAAAGAGCTGTTGATCATCGCTGCTGTTGTATTCTTGGTTTTAGGCTCAATTCTAATCGGGTGCGAAGAGCCAAAAGCTGCGCCGCCCGACGATCCTGCGGTAGACGATAAGCTGGGCTTATTGGTAACCGACAGTGCGGGTTCGGCATTCGATGTTGGCACAATTGCTTTTCAGGTTAGGATATACGATACAGATAATATTAGCGCCGGGAACCTATTCACAGGAAATTCGACAATTGTCGCCTATGGCACTAGTAAAAAACTTACACAGGATAGGACAAACGTTATCCTTTATAAAGGTTCCAGTGGTAGAACACAGTGGTCAAAAACGAACGGACACGGTACTTTCTCTGTTGTTATGACTGGCGAAGAAGATGAATTGGTGTTAATAGGGGCTGAAACAGGTGTTGTATTTGATAAAGGGGTCGGCACTATTTCAATTGATGATATATTTAACCAAGCACAATTACCATTATATTCAAACACGGTAGGTTTAAAACTAATTGACTATTATGGGAGCGATCCAATTCTAGTAACAGATGTAATTTCTGGTGATTGGATGGCAGGCTCTATAGATGCATTAATTACGTCTGGTAATACAAACGGTGCTTATATCTATAGTGCAAGCGAAAAAAACCTTAAAAACGCTTCGTGGGATAAGAATGATCATATACTCCTATTGTCAGGCACGGGCGGCACCTACGCAGATGTGTTTTATGGTGATGGAGGACCATACACAGTTTTTGCAGTAAAAGGAGGAACCGCCGGATCGGGGAGTGAATATATAACGGATGTGACATTTACAGCCGGTTCGGCTTCCGCCGACTGGGGCACCGCAGGTACCGTAGCCGCCGACGTACCTTAAGGCCTGGCATGCAAACGTATAAAAAAACGCCGCCCTTAACAGGGCGGTTTTTTTATTTGCAGGGCTTATTTTTCAGTTTCTATAAATCCATTGAATTTTAACCGTGACGATACAAGCGTTATGCGGAATTTCGCCGTACATAGGGTACTAAATCTATATGGAGGCGTTATGGAAAATGAGTTAGTATCCCTGCTAAACGATTATGTTTTTAAACTTGTATTTGGCGATCAAAAAAATATCAAAAACCTTGAAAGCCTTTTAAAAACCATACTCGATCTGCCGCACGAGGAATACGCGGGGCTTACCATTGTAGACCCTTTTTTAAAGCGGCTGTGGAAAAACGACAAAATGGGCATCTTGGATGTAAAAGTACTCACCAGGAGCAAAAAAGTGATCAATGTCGAGCTTCAGGTTGAGTTTCTTAGCGTTATGCGAAAGCGTGTGGTGTATTATCTGGCAAAATTGATAGCAGAACAACTAAAAAGCGGTTTTGATCACGGCAAAATACAGGAAACCATCTGCATTGTAATCTGCAATCATTCACTTGGGTTTGCCTCGCCGGACTATCTTAATACTTGGACAATGAACAACAAAAAAGACGGCGAACAATTTACAGATTTGATGAAAATAGTTACAATTGAATTAAGCAAACTACCGAGAGAAGATGACGGACAGGCAGTTTGGCCGTTTTTGCAGTGTTTTAAATGTAAGCGCAAGGAGGACTTTGATATGTTGGCAAAGAAACACCCCGAAGTAAAAGAAATCGCAGTTCAGGTAAAAAAGCTATCATTTTTCGAGCGGCACCGCATGATAGCGGAGAAAAAAGCAATGTGGCGTGCCGACCTCCGCGCTATGATGACCGACGCCCGTGAAAGCGGACTTTCCGCCGGCATTGAAAAAGGCGCTGCCCAGCGCGAGCAGTTACGGCAGGAAAATCAAAAAAAGGAACAGGAAATCGAACGGCTTAGGGAAGAAAATGCTCGTTTGAGAGACAAGCGCCAATAAATTGCCTTTAATTTTCTAAGTTTTTGGGCTATAATAGCATTTATGAATAACCTCACCGTGCCGCGTATCATGATCGCGGCTGAGTCGAGCGGGGCGGGTAAGACAACATTTGTTTGCGCCCTGCTTGCCGCTTTCAAACGGCGGGGGATCAAGGCACGCTCTTTTAAGTGCGGGCCGGATTATATCGATCCCATGTTTCACCGTGAGGCGCTTGGGACGCCCTCCTCAAATCTCGACCTCTTTTTAATGAATACCCAAATAACACTGGAGCTTTTGGCGAAAAACTCAAGTAATGCCGATATTGCTGTTCTTGAGGGGGTAATGGGCTTCTACGATGGGTTAGGCGGCAGTTCGGCAGAGGCAAGCGCATGGCATCTTTCACAGGAAACAGGGACGCCGGTTTTGCTTATTGTTGACTGCAAGGGCGCTTCACTCACCGCTGCAGCACGGATCAAGGGGATAAAAACCTTCCGCGAGAATAATATTTGCGGTTTTTTGCTGAATAACGTGAATAAAGCCCTTTTTGATTCACTAAAACCGGTATTGGAAGCTGAAACCGGCTTACCGGCGCTTGGTTTTTTACCGTTTTTGCCGGATTGTTCCATAGAAAGCCGTCATTTAGGACTTGTTACCGCCGCCGAAATAGCGGATTTAAAAAATAAAATCAATTTATTATCCGATAATTTGGAAAAAAGTGTGAATATTGAGGAAATTTTACGGATTTCAAGAGAGGCAAGAGAGATTAGTAATGAGGGGAAGGTGCAACGAAAAGACGAGAGGAAGAAGGGATGGGGGGACGAAGGTAAGGAGCAAGGAGTAAAGAGTAGTGAGCACGAAAACAATGACCATACAGGAAACACTACTCCTTACTCCTTACTCACTACTCACTATAAAATCGCTATCGCTCTCGACAAGGCTTTTTGTTTTTACTACGAAGACGGACTTGAAATGCTTAAAACTATGGGGGCGGAGCTTGTCTACTTTAGCCCGCTTGCCGATAAATCGCTTCCGGCGGGAATAGGCGGGGTCTACTTTGGAGGCGGTTACCCGGAGCTTTACACCGCCGCTCTTTCCGCTAACGCTTCCATGCTCACATCGGTACGCTCCGCTATTGCATCGGGCTTGCCATGCTTTGCCGAGTGCGGCGGATTTATGTACCTGCACAACGAGCTTGAGGGAGCGGACGGTAAGGCGTACCCGCTTGTGGGCGCGGTTGACGGTGTTTGTACACGAAAGCCGCGTTTGGTGCGTTTCGGCTATGCGGAGTTTACGGCGAAAAAAGACAACCTGCTCTGTGCCGCCGGGGAAACTTTGCGCGGACATGAATTTCATTACTGGGACAGCGATTGCAGCGGCACAGACTTTACGGCGGTAAAACCTGTGTCCGGTAAAACATGGGACTGCATTATGGCAAACGATAATTTGACGGCGGGTTTCCCGCATTTTCATTTTTGTTCTTCGCAGGAAAGCGCAAAAAGATTTGTTTCCCGCTGCAAGGGGTAAAGCCATGGATAACGCAATCAATGAATTTAAAATTGTTGACGGAAAAAAACTAAGGCGCGGGTGGACAACAGGCTCCTGCGCGGCGGCGGCGGCGGCGGCGGCGGCAGAAATGCTCCTTAGCGGGAAAAGTATGCTAAAAACAAACGTTACGGTAAACGCGCCGCTGGGATTGCGTATAACACTGCCGGTGGAAGAAGCGCGTTTTGACGGCGGCGCCGCGTTATGTGCCGTCCGCAAAGACGCGGGCGATGATCCTGATATTACAAACGGCATATTGATCTTTGCCCGCGCCGAAAAATTTGACGGCGCAGGTATTGTTGTTGAAGGCGGCAGCGGGGTCGGGCGCGTTACCAAAGCGGGACTCGACGCGCCTATCCACGGGGCGGCGATAAACAGCGTACCTCTTAAAATGATAAAAGAAAATGCAGGCGATGTATGCGCTGCGTACAATTTTACAGGCGGATTGCGCATAACGATCATAGTGCCGGAAGGCGAAGAAATTGCAAGGCGTACATTCAATCCGCGGCTTGGCGTAGTAGGCGGAATATCAATTTTAGGAACTACCGGTATTGTGGAACCAATGAGCGAGGCGGCTTATATAGGGACAATAAAGACGGAACTGTCTGTCCGGCGCGCCGCAGGAGACACAAGCGTTGTGTTTACTCCGGGAAATATAGGGCGGGAAATGTTAAAAAATCTTGCAAATAAAACAGAGCCTGTTATTTGCAGCAATTTTATCGGGGATGCAATCGATCTTGCGGCTGAGGCAGGTTTTGAAAAAATCATCGTAGCGGGACACATAGGAAAACTTATTAAACTTGTAACGGGAAATTTTAATACGCACTCAAAGTACGGCGACGGCAGACAGGTGATTTTTGCCGCGTTTGCCGGAGCGGCAGGCGGCGGAAAAGAATTGATTTCCAGCCTTTTGGACTGCGCCGCAAGCGACGCCTGTATCGAATTGTTAAAAGAAGCCCGCTTGTGGGATGATGTTTTGGCACGTATACAGGGCGAAATAAACAAACGGCTAACAGAGCGCTGCCTTAGAACCGGTAAAAACATAACTGCCTCTGCACTGTTGTTCTCGCGGGCGGGATGTATCGGCAATTATAATTGGACAAAAATGTAAAGCCTAATCTAAAAAAAACCGATCTTAAAGGTAATATATCTTTTTTGGGAGGAATTATGAAAAAATATTTTTCAGCTCTACTTACGGTTTTATTTTTTGCGTCTTTCGTATTGGCATCCTGCGATTCAGGCGGCTCGAGTGAATCGCCAAAAGGTGAATCAACAAAAAGCGAGACGCTGGAGGGCGGCAATTACTCCATTGATCAGTTTAACAAATTGTTTGAAGTAAGCGATGAAGTAACTATTAAGGGTAACGCTACCGTGTTTGGACAAGGCGCTATTTCCATAACCGGAAAAACACTTGTGTTAGACGCTAATCTTACACTGTCAAAGAGTTTTCCGCCGTCGGCAAGCCCGGAATTTATTTCGGAGACTCCATTGCTCTTAGCCGGAGAGTCGGAGGGTGAACCCGAGCCCGACATCATTTTTGTTGTGCTTGACGGAAACATTGTAAAATCCGATGGGGCTAAGATAAAAGCGATCAACGGAACAAAATGCTATGTAGCTGGAGTATCTAAGGTAGACTCGAATATATTTGATTCTACAAGCATACCCGCTTCATATCTTATACCGGCGGCAGACGATATTACGCAAGGCGGGGTAATAAAAGACTGGACGCTTAGCTCCACAGGACCTGCTTCAGGAAAAACTCTCTTTGTAAGCGGTATACTCACCATAGACAATAACAGCGCCATACCCGGCGGCATCGTCCGCTCGCTCGGCAAAGTTTCTATAACGTCGAATACCACGGGCAGCTTATTGAAAAGTGAAAAATTGATTTTGGATAATGCAGCATCGATAAGCCTTTCAGGTTCCGGCAATGTTGATTTCGGAACTCGGTCTATAAACTATCTTGCGATAGGAAGCGCCTTGCCTAAGTTATCAGGCGGCAGTGTTACTATTGTAAAAGGACTTACAAGTGAGGTTTCATTTACAGTCGGCAGCGAAGCTGCTCTTACTTTGGGTACGGCTTCAAACACAACACTTAACGGCAATGTTATTGTAAACGGAATACTGAACGTTTTTTCCGGTGCAAAAGGTGAGGGGAAGGCTACGGTAACGGTAAAGTCCGGCGGCGTTTTTAATAGCCTAAGTGTGCCTATAGATGGAAGCGATCCTTGGGTAATGGCAAAAATGGTATTTGAACATGAGTCAACTGTAAACTCAAAACTCTTTGTTACATCGTTAGGTGGTGTTTTCAGCGGAACAACAAGTTTTCCCCTCGAAACTTACGATACTATAAACTACACAATGTTGAATTCAACAGGCAATAATGATGCTTTGATACAAACAACAGAGGGCGCTTCACTCACATTGACACCCGATAATTATCATTTAGTTGGTAATGCATCGGTAGAAAAGATGTTTGCTTTATCGGGCGGCGATACTCTAAAGATTGACGGCGGTACACTTGCGTTAGCCGGAACTAAATCGTTGTATGTTTTATCAGGAAAAATAGTGGGTGAGGGGACAAGCAGCACACTTAATTTAAGCGCTGGGTCTTCAAGTATCGTCGTTATGCCTGACGGTTCTGATCCTAGTAGCGGTAATCCTACGTTCAATTTCTACGACAATGGCGGAACACTATTAACCCGCGAAGCGGCTACAACAGTAATTACCGGCGGCATATACAAATGGACTACAATCGGCGGAACATTAGGCTGGAAAGCACAAGAATAAATGTACTCACGGGTTTTATTACCACAGCGCTCGTCTCCTATAGAGAACGGAAAGCCGATGCAGGGCACTTGGACTACAGCTTTTGATAAAGTTGATCTGCTGGAAGTAAAAAAACCCTATGCTATTCCCTTTCCCCGTTGGATGCTCAACTACCGCATAAAAGAAATGCAGTCGTTTTGCATCCAAAACGAGGAAATTTTTTTATACGCATTTATAGCAAATTTTAAATTTTATTGCGTTGCGGAAGTTTTTTTACTGGATAAACAAACGAGGGAAAAAATTCAAGTTTTTAAAGTTTTTCCTTTGTCGGTATGGAAGATGCCGCAAAGTTTAAACAATTCGTCCGCCGCATTTCAAGCGTTTGATTTTTCATTTAGAATTCATGCATGGCTTGATTCTCAGCGTATACTGCTTGATCTGGATATTGAGCCTTCTTTTCACAGGTTAAACTTTACGGCTCAACTTGAATTCGATCTTGATATTCAAAAAATAACACCTATGACAGTGAATGTACTTTTTAATGAAAACAGATCGGCGTATACTTACAAAGGATTATCTGCGGTACGCGGAAACATAGTTTGGGGAAACAGGCGTATTTCACTGCACAGACGCAGTACAACAGGGCTGTTCCGCGATCAAAAAGGGTTTTATCCGTATATAACAAAAACAATGTGCGGCAGAGGTTTTGGCCTTGATGCAAAAAACCGCAGGTTCGGTTTTAGCCTTGCGGATAACATGGCAAAGGAGCCGAATAGAAACAACGAAAACGCGCTCTGGCTTGACGGCACGCTTACTCCGCTTCCGCCGGTTAGGATAACTCAGGCTATTACAAGAGATGATGAGGAATGGATTATACAAGACCTTGAAGGTATGGTAGACTTAACATTCAAACCGCTTGAACCTATGGAGAATACTTTTGAGATTGTTCTCTCACGATTGAAACATCAATTACCCATAGGATATTTTAACGGTATGTTGCTTACAAAGGACGGTGAACAATTACCAATACGCAATCTCTGGGGCAGTTCCGAAAAACTGTCTCTTAGGATTTAAGATCGGGGGTTTGTATGGCAGACAATAAAAATATTTACAATCCGGGCGAGCTTGAAAAGGTTAAAGGAAAACTTGGCGATATAAACGAAAAAGAAGCCAAGAGGATGCAAAAACTCTTAGGCGGTGAAGTAGGCTACGAAAAATCCGAGTACGAATTAAAGGCGGCCGCCGAAAAAACTGCCGCTGCCGCCGCACTGCCAAAAAAACCAAAACGAGTTGTTGAAACTGCGCCGGTAGAAAGTGAATATGGTATGAGTGCAAACAAAGCTCCGCCTCCTAAACTTCCGCGCGTGTCGGTTCTGTCTTACAGCGAGCGGGTAAAAATGGATGTATGCGCCGCAGACAGCGAGTTTGGAATAAAAACAGCATGGCAGGTGTTTATTTCAAAGCTCTCTTTTTTTTCAAGACCGCAGGACTATGTAAGCCGCTGGTTTGTTCGTGATAGAATGAATGAATACTATTCACAAATTGAAAATCTTGTAACATCCGTCCGTTTGTTATATCCGCGTAACAGCCTTGAGCGTACTAGCAGGTTAAAAAAAGTATCTCCTTTTGCACATAACATTTTGAATACGCTGCGTCAATGCAAGTTAGAAGTAATTTCACGGGAGATAGGAGGTTTACAGTCACACCCGCGTAATGTTCTTGTAAAAGACTTTGTTGTTATACTACGCGAGATATACAAGCCAATATACATACTAGACCTTTTGGATATAGACACTCATATAAGCGATGCGTTTAATCTGTTATACAAACAAATTTATATTGATAATCCGAGTACCGAAACAGAAAAATTATTACAGAATATTTCCGAGGCTCTTGCTTCATGGCAGTATATATCTATAAAAATAAGACGCTACTTGTACCCGCTGTTGATGAAAAATTTATCAAGTTATTACGAAGACTACGAATATTTTTTTCAAGAAAACGAAGAAAAAATTGCTTCGTTTCTGGGCGTTACAAAAGAAGAACAGCTTAAACCGCCGGCGCCTAAAATGGAGATAGACCAAAAAAGTCCTTTAAACGAGAGCGAAGATACGGAAAATGACAAAACAGATTTAGACGATCAACAGGATAAAGAAAAAGAAGAAGATGAGGAAGAAGAAAAAGACGAGACGCCAAAAATCAACACGGCAGAGGACAAGGCATTAGCGCGCGGACTAAAGGTTCTTGAAAGCCTCTTTCCAAAGGCAGGATGGAATAATATAGCCGATTTTCCGGACTTCTACCCGTATTTTTCCGATGTGCTGGATTTGAAAAAAAACAGTGAATTTATAGCGCCGGAGGATCCCACTCAACTTACTTTGGTGCTTTGCGCAATTATTGAAGAACTGCTGTATGGTTTTAGGGGCGTAAAATTTACTAAGACCAATGAAAAAAATCTTGGTACATTTATTGACGATTGGCATGACACAGCGGTTGAAAGTTTTGAAAGGCTTTACTTGCCGCGTATTTCCGAATACTCGCATTTTTTTGAACACGCAGGACAAAATAAAAATTCAACTTATGCCCTTAATATTGCCACTGATATTCATTGGATACGGCGTTATTATTTTTTTCCGTATTACGAATATAAATCCCCTACACCGCCGTCTTTTCAAAAAAAAGATGTTGTTTCACTTTATCCTATTGTTAGAAAACTCCGCATGGAATTGACAAGCATTGCCGCCGAAATTGAGACTGCAAATAAACTGGGAGGCGCGGCTACTATGCAGACAATAGACAGCATAGAAAATCCTTGGGATGACTATGAGTTTGAGGTGGAAAATCCGCTGTCTAAACGGCTTGATATGCTTCTTGTAAAAACTCAAAAAACAAATGTGTCTTTAATATTTTTTACGCTTGCCATCGTTACTGTCTTGGATAATTTGTTGAACAACAAGGATAGTATTGCTTATAAAAACCCAAGCCCAAAACTCTTTCGCAGTTCCGATGCGGCGGGTCTTGTTCCCATATTTTGGGTAGAAAAAAGTACAAACACGTTCGCTCTTTTTAAACAATCGCTTGCCAGAACAAAACCAAAAAGCTGATTATAAAAATGCGTATCACGGATTCCGGTTTCATCATTATAAACAAAGGTGATGATTATGAAAATATTCTGGATGCAATAATCGAATCGGGTTACGCGGAAGAATTCTGTTTGTCCAATGATTTTTCGCCTGATTTTGTCGCAGATCTAATGAACGCCGGTTTTCTTGTTATGTCGATTGCGGCGGAAGATGAACAGGGATTATTTTATATTCTTATGCCCAAGCATCATCTTGTACGCACCGTTCTTTTTTTTGACAGACTGCATATAGGACGAACCGCTTCGCGTTTTATGCAGCGGTATGAATTAAAAACCGACACAGACTTTGAACTTATCGTAAAACGCTGTGTTCAAAAACACGGCGATGACTGGCTTACGCCGCCCCTGCTTGAAAGCATCTATGAAATAAAAAAAAACAACGATGCTTCCGTAAAACCGTTTTCCTTTGGTTTATATTCACAAGGTGAATTAAAAGCCGGTGAATTCGGCATTGTATCCGGCAGGGTATACACAAGTTATTCCGGCTACTACGATGAAAGCTCCGCAGGACGTGTGCAAATGATAAAAACAGCACAATACCTGGAAGCGGCCGGTTTTGATTTTTGGGATTTGGGAATGCCGCTTGATTATAAGTTTACACTCGGCGCGCACAACATCGGCATAAAGGAATTTACAGAATTATTTAGATCCGCAAAGCATTGACTAACACGATAGACGCATTGATTGATTATTATTTTGCCAATGTTCATAATGATAAAATGATTGACATTCTGCCGGTCGAAACCAAGGGGGAGATATGAGCGTTGTAATTGTAGGCGGAAATGAGCGGATGGAGTGCCAGTATAAGAGTATTTGCCGGGAATATAACTGCAAAGCAAAGGTTTTTACAAAGATCAAAGGACGGTTGAACGACCTTATCGGCAGCCCGGATTTAATTGTACTGTTCACAAATCCCGTGTCTCACATGATGGCAAAAACTGCAAAGCAAAAGGCGGCGCAGGAAAATATAGCGCTTGTACAATCACACTGCGGAAGCTGCCGCGCTCTGCGCGATATTCTGGACAGCCGCCGGTCAATCAATAAGGAACAAGTAACATTTAGTAATAAGAAAAGTAATGATCAATTGGAAATTAGCAGCGGCATCAAAGCGGTGTGATTATCAAAACATTTTTTAAAAAGTTTTATATGAATTTGAGATTTACGGTTTGTGCGCTTTTGGGTGTTACGGTGCTGTGCTTTTCATGTTCAAAGGATAAACCGCAGCCTGCGCCGAAACAGGGAGCATTTCAGGCAAAACTTGAGACACATTCAGATTTGGCTGCGGAGCCGGGGGAGCTGCCTATTTGGATTGAGTTTAACAGCAGCGGAATTAGCCAAATTGATACGCCGGACAAGGCAGCTTTAAAGCCCTTTGAACCGTGGCCCTATATGCAGCATATAACCGGCATGGTTTCTTTTGAAAACGGCGTTTTTGTATTTGTAAACCGGCTTGGCTTTTTAAGAATAGAACCTGTTGAACTTTATAACGAGCTCCTTGAAATTTTTGTTTACGCCGAAAAAAATTATTTTTCGCGCTGGACTGCCTCATCTCCGTTCATATACGGCGGTTATCCCTACGTTGTGATGTCTGCAAACGATTATTTCAGTGTAGAGAGCATAGAGCCGCCTTCTGTGAATCTTCGCGTGTGGACAGTAGATACAGACTTAAATAAGGCGTTCAATGTACGCTTTCCCGCTTTCAATGTTTTTCCCGATGGTGAGGGCTGGGACATAAAAGAGTTTTGGACGGCGGAAGACGGCTATCATTATTTTAAAGCGGCAAAAACGAAAAGCGAAAGTAAAATCATGTATCTAAAATCCAAAGACCCCGGCAGCGCGGAGTTATCCGAGGAGATAAGTTTTAGCGCTTTTATGCAAGGCTCAAGTCCTGTTCACTTTTCAAGCGCAGGTGTATTGATGTCGGCGGTTTTGAAAGAAGCGTTTGGCGCGGATAATAAAAAGACAAGCCATATAGCAGCGGTTTTTTCAATGGCAACCGGCGCAAGCAGTCAGTATATTGACTCGGCTCCGGCTGTTGTGGGCGATGATCAATATACCATAACGGAATTTGGCGGCGTTTCAGGCTCGTTCCTAAATACAAATACGGGCGAAATACAAAATTACGCCTGTGTTATAAACCGTGAAGGTGATTTATTTATTGCGGGTAACAGCGCCGCAGAAACCGGCGGCAGTCCGGTTGTTGTTCAATCAAAAAAAATGCCCTCCTTGCCGGAGGGCTTTGTATACACTCACGCATTCCTCTGCGGAGGCGCTATAGCCGCCGCTTGGGAAGAGCGGGAGGACTGGAATATCGGCGCCGCAGGTTTAATGCTCATCAAAAGTCAGCCCTGAGTTTATGCCTGACCTGCCGAGCCAAGTACATTCTTATTTTTTGCCGCATACATCTTTTTAAGCTCATCGCGGGCGGGTCCAAGATATTTACGAGGATCGAATTCGCCCGGGTTTTCGGCAAAAACCTTGCGTATAATAGCCGTCATTGCAAGCCTTCCATCACTGTCTATGTTTATTTTGCACACCGCGCTTTTAGCCGCCTTACGCAGTTGTTCTTCGGGTATGCCGACAGAATCGGGCAATGTACCGCCGAATTTTTCGATTATGCGGACGTATTCAATGGGAACCGATGAGGAGCCATGCAGGACTATCGGAAAACCGGGGATTTTTTTCATTATTTCGTCAAGAATATCAAAGCGGAGCGGCGGAGGGATTAGTACGCCGTCGGCATTACGGGTGCACTGTTCCGGCTTAAACTTTGTACGCCCATGACTGGTTCCTATTGATATTGCAAGGGAATCCGCCTTAGTTTTGCCTACAAAATCGATCACTTCCTCCGGTTGGGTGTAGTGTGAATGTTCAGCTTGTACATCATCCTCAACTCCGGCTAACACTCCAAGCTCGCCTTCCACCGTAACATAGTCCTTTTGCGCGTGGGCAAAATCACAGACCTTTTTTGTAAGCTCTACATTTTGTTCGTAGGGTAGATGAGAACCGTCAATCATAACGCTGGAAAAACCGGTTTCTATACAATCCTTGCAAAGCTCAAAACTGTCGCCATGATCCAGATGCAGCACCACAGGAATATCACAGCCAAGTTCATGGGCATATTCCACAGCGCCCTTCGCCATGTTTTTTAACAGATTCTGGTTTGCGTACTTCCGTGCGCCTGCGGAAACTTGCAGTATTACCGGCGACTTTGTTTCCACACACGCGCCTATAATTGCCTGTAACTGCTCCATATTGTTAAAATTGTAAGCGGGAATGGCATAGCCGCCCGAAACCGCCTTTTTAAATAGTTCTTTGGTATTCACCAAACCTAATTCTTTGTAAGATGTCATAGCCAGCTCCTTGAATTCATATTTCCTAAATTATAGGCTTAATAGGATAGGGAAACAAGAGGAGATAAGGCGGCGGACACTATGAAAAGAGATAATACTTTTAAAGAAATTGTTGACTCGCTTGTACAAAGCTACAAGGAAATCGAAAACACTATAAAGGTCGATTCGCAATACCAGCTTAACCATTCGGTAATCATAGAAGTAATTGAAAAATTACGTGCACTTATATTTCCGGGCTACTTCGTAAAAAAATACATTACAACGAATTTTATCGAATATCATACGGGGCAGCTTGTTGAAGAAATATGCTTTGACCTTACCAAACAGATAGGCACGGCGCTTAGGCATCGTAAGGAAAACAAGGACATCACCTACCATGGGGCAAAAGACGAGGCGGAAAAAATCGTTTATACATTCCTCTCGAAAATTCCAAAAATACGGAAAACTATTGCGATGGATGTTGACGCAACCTTTGACGGAGACCCCGCAGCTTGCAGCAAGGACGAGATTATTTCCTCCTATCCGGGCATCTACGCTATTATGATAAACCGCCTTGCCCACGAACTCTATCTTATTGATGTCCCGCTGATTCCCAGAATAATGACGGAACACGCCCATAGCATTACCGGAATCGACATACACCCGGGCGCTACAATAGGGGATCGTTTTTTTATCGATCACGGAACGGGCATAGTCATAGGGGAAACCACCGTCATCGGCAAAAATGTAAAGATTTATCAGGGTGTAACATTGGGCGGTCTTTCCACCCGCGGCGGGCAGTCGTTAAAGGGTATTAAACGCCACCCCACAATAGAAGATGATGTGACCATTTATTCGGGCGCGTCCATTTTGGGCGGTAGTACAGTGATAGGACGCGGCGTTGTTATAGGCAGTAACGCCTTTGTTACCAAATCCGTACCGGAACGCACTAGGGTAAGCGTAAAAAACCCTGAGCTTCAAATCAAAGCGCCTGACCAGCAAAATGTAGAACACAAGGAATTCGATCAACAGGAGTTTTGGGATTATGTCATTTAGAATTGACTAGCCCACTACCGATACTATAGAATATATAGGTAATTTTTAAAAAAGGGGCGCCTCGCGTTTATTTTTTTTGAGGTACCCAAAAAGTAAGGGGTAAGTGATGGAATGGATTCTTTGGATAATCCTCCCACTTGCCGGGTTAACTTTAGGCTGGACGATAAGATGGCTGTTTGCCAGATTTAAACTAACAGCTTCCGAGAGAGAAGCTGAACGTATTAAAGAGGATGCAGTAAAAGGGGCTGAAGCACTCAAAAAGGAGATGCTTCTTGAAGCCAAAGAAAAAATTTTAAGTGATCGCAACCAGGCGGAGAGGGAGACTCGGGAAAGAAGGGCAGAATTACAGCGGTTTGAGCACCGCGTTTTACAAAAAGAAGATACCGTAGACAAAAAACTACGGCAAATAGAGCGCACCGAACAGCAGCTTGCCGAAAAGGAAAAGATTTTTCAGGGCAGGGAGACAGTTTTAGCCGATCAGGAAAAGCATTTACTTACGGAATTGGAGAGGATTTCGGGACTTACAGTTGAAGAGGCTAAAGCCCTCATCATTGCCGACCTTGAGACCGAAGCCCGCCACGACGCTCAGACTATCATCAACAAAATAGAGGCGGAGGCGAATCTGTCCGCCGAAAAGAAAGCTAAGGATATTCTTGTTATGGCGATACAACGCCTTGCCGCCGAGGTAACGGGTGAGGTTACGGTGACAACGGTTTCCCTGCCTAACGACGAGATGAAGGGACGCATTATAGGACGTGAGGGGCGTAATATCCGCACACTGGAAACGGTAACCGGCGTTGACATCATTATTGACGATACTCCCGAAGCTGTAGTTATTTCGTGCTTCGATCCGGTGCGCCGAGAGATCGCAAAGGTTTCGCTTGAAAGATTGATTGTTGACGGACGTATTCATCCGGCTCGTATCGAAGAAATTGTAAGCCGCGTTTCAAAAGATATATCGCAAAAGATTTTTGAAGAGGGCGAGAAGGTTCTCTACGACCTTGGTGTCCATAATATAAGCCACGAGGCGATCCGCGCTCTGGGACGGCTGTACTTCCGCACAAGCTACGGGCAGAATGTGCTTTACCACTCAAAAGAAGTTGCCCAGATTGCCAGCGTTCTGGCGGCGGAAATCGGGGCGAACCGTGAGTTGGCAAAGCGCGGTGCCTTGCTGCACGACATAGGCAAGGGTGTGGATACCGACTCAGACCTAAACCACGCGGAAATCGGCATGGATATGGCTAGGAAGATGGGCGAGGACACACGGATAATCAACGCTATAGGCAGCCACCACAATGACATTGAGCCTTCGTGCATAGAATCGGTAATCGTTCAAATTGCGGACGCTATCTCCGCAGCACGTCCCGGTGCACGTAAAGAAACCATGGATAATTACATCAAGCGTCTTAAAAACCTTGAAGACATAGCTACGGGCTTTGAGGGTGTTGACAAGTCCTTTGCCATTCAAGCGGGGCGTGAGCTTCGTGTTGTTGTAAACAGCGATGCGGTAAACGATGAACAGTCAAGAGCGCTTGCCCGCGATGTCGCAAAGAAAATTGAAAACGACCTTCGCTATCCGGGCAGGATCAAAGTTACGGTGATGCGAGAAACAAGGATCGTGGAATACGCCCGCTAATTTTATTACCGTGTTGATGATAGGCGATGTGGTGGGAGATGCGGGGCTTTGCGCACTTGAACATCTCCTGCCCTCGATCAAAACCGGGTACGGCGCAGTTCTTGCAGTTGTAAACGGCGAGAACGCCGCCGAGGGCTTCGGTATGACCGCTAATGACGCGCAGCGTATATTTGACGCAGGCTGCGATGTGATCACCTCCGGCAACCATGTTTGGGAAAAGCGTGATTTTTGGGCGGTAATGGACAACGACACCCGCATACTGCGCCCTGCAAACTACCCTGAACCCGCCGCAGGACGCGGCTTTATACACATCGAAAAAAACGGCATCTCGTTTTTGGTTATAAACCTTCAAGGACGTGAGATGATAAGCCCCATAGATTGTCCTTTTCGTACTTTCGACCGAATATTGAACTCCTTACCCCCTACTCCTTTGATTTTGGTTGATTTTCACGCCGAGTCTTCCGCCGAAAAAGAAGCGTTGAGTTTCTACTTGGACGGCAGGGCAGCAGTTGTAGCCGGAACCCATACGCATACCCAGACAGCCGATGAAAAAATCTTGCCGCTGGGAACGGCTTATATTACAGACCTTGGTTTTACCGGCGTCTTAGACAGCGTTATAGGCATGGACAAGAAAATCTGCATAAAACGGGCGGTTAGCAGTGTCGCCTATTCAATGGAATGTGCTAAAGGCGAAGCGTCGATTCAGGGTATCGCCGTGCAAATCGACTTGGACAGTGGTAAGGCGGTGTCTATAGAGCGTTTTTCCAGATCCGCTATCTTGACACAACCATAATGGGCATATAAATTTAAAGTGTAGATTGACTGTAGGGCCCATAGCTCAGTTGGTTAGAGCTGCGGACTCATAATCCGTAGGTCCCTGGTTCAAGTCCAGGTGGGCCCATAGTAACTCTATATGGAATATGGAGTTACTATGCTTCTTTTAAATTTGTTATGAATGTAAGTGAAATAATGACCAATCTTGTTTTACAGATTGGTATTATCGTCTTTGCCGTACGCGCCGGCGGAAAGCTTGTAAAACTAATAGGCATACCTCAAGTTTTAGGCGAACTTTTATCAGGCATTGCGATAGGTCCCTATGCGCTGGGCGGTATTCCCTTTCCGGGATTTCCACAGGGGCTTTTTGCCGCTCCTGTGGCGGACAGCGCCTTTGCCGTAAGCCCGGAACTATATGCCTTTGCAACGGTCGCCTCAATAATCCTTCTTTTTGCATCCGGACTGGAAACCGATCTGGGTCTATTTTTACGCTACTCGTTGAGGGGCGGCGTTATCGGTATAGGCGGTGTGGTTTTTTCTTTTGTCTCGGGCGCGTTGGTAGGCTCACTTTTAATAGGTATCCCTCTGGTTGATCCAAGGTGCCTGTTTTTAGGGATTCTTTCCACGGCAACATCGGTAGGCATTACCGCCCGAATCCTCTCCGGTCAAAAAAAAATGGATTCGCCTGAGGGCGTTACGATACTTGCCGCTGCGGTTTTCGACGATGTTTTGGGTATCATTCTACTGGCAGTGATTCTGGGCATTGTAAGCCTTATCACCAGCGGCGGCGGAACTCTCGATACATCAAGCATAATGGGAATTGCAGGCAGGGCTTTAGGTATATGGCTTGGATTTACCGCTTTAGGACTGATTTTTTCAAAACAACTGGGCAAGTTTTTAAAAATCTTTAAAAATACCTTCGACTTTTCCATACTTGCCTTGGGTATTGCCTTACTTTTAGCCGGAATTTTTGAAAAACAAGGTCTTGCGATGATAATAGGCGCGTATACCGCCGGACTTTCACTGTCTAAAACAGACATCGCTGCGGTAATTCAGGAGAGAATTCACGGAATTTATGAATTTTTTGTCCCGATTTTCTTTGCCGTTATGGGTATGATGGTTGATGTCCGGGAAATTATCTCTCCTTCCGTGCTGATCTTCGGCGCAGTCTATACTTTGGCGGCGGTTTTGGCTAAGGTCGTTGGCTGCGGCGGACCAGCTCTACTTTTAGGGTTTAATATCAAGGGCGCGCTGCGAATCGGTACGGGCATGGTGCCGCGCGGCGAGGTGGCGCTTATAATTGCCGGCATAGGATTTTCCGCAGGAATTTTGGATAAATACTTGTTCGGCGTAGTAATTCTTATGACACTGATTACAACAGTTGTTGCACCGCCGCTTCTGAACATTGCACTCAAGATTCCCGGACGGGGAACAAACAAACCCGTGACCAATGAAGTTTCGGCTAGGGCAGTATGGGATTTTCATTCCAATGAAATTGCAGACCTTGTAATCGATACACTGCTTAAGGATTTAAAAAATGAAGGGTTCTATGTTCAGATGATGAACATAGATGACGGACTTTCTCAAGCGCGTAAA
>BNVA01000017.1 GCA_025997755.1 Spirochaetia bacterium
CGGCTTTGGTAACATCGGTGGCAGTGGCTGCGGGAGCTACCAAAATAACTTATTGAGCCTGAGCTTTGGAAGTGATTGCGATGGTACAGCCGGAAGTAAGGCTGCCTACGAGGATCTCCGAAGACGACGAAGCCTCACCCGATAAGACGGTCAACGCTTACAACAAGCTCACCGCCAGGGACAAGGTGAAGATCATCGTAGGCAGCCTTACTTCCGGCTGTACCATCGCAATCACTTCCAAAGCTCAGGCTCAAAAAGTTATTTTGGTAGCGCCCGCAGCCACGGCCACCGATGTTACCAAAGCCGGTAACTATATCTTCCGCGCCTGTTTTATAGACCCGTTCCAAGGGACTGTAGGCGGACAATTTGCCGCTAAAGACTTAGGCAAAAAACGTGCCGCCGTTCTCTACGACATAGGCAATGATTATTCTGTCGGTCTAAAGGACAATTTCGTAGCCGCCTTTCAGGGTAACGGAGGCGCCGTAACCGCAACCGAATCCTACAATACCGACGACAAGGACTTTAACGCCCAGATCACCAAGATCAAGGCAACGAACCCGGATGTCGTGTATCTCCCCGATTATTATGCGACTGTATCGCTCATAGCCAAACAGCTCCGTGCCCAGGGTATCAACACTCCGATAGTAGGCGCAGACGGTTGGGATGGAGTTATCGAAAATGCCGGAGACGAAGTGTTAAACGGCTTCTATTCAAACCACTATGCCGCAGATTCAACAGACCCCAAAGTACAGGGTTTTGTTAAATCCTACCAGGCGAAGTACAACGGCGTTCCGACATCTTTCGCCGCTCTTGGTTACGATTCTATTTACCTTATACGCGATGCGATAATTCAGGCAGGTTCACTGGACAACACCGTGATTAGAAGAGAGCTTGAAGCGATACGCGGCAGTTACCTTACCGGCAATCTTTCGTTCGACGCAAAGCATAACCCGGTAAAATCCGCCGTAATGGTCGAAGTAGTAAAGAAAGACGGCAAACTTACAACGGTTTACAAAACAACGGTAAATCCATAACAAACTTGTAAACGGCCACCCTAACAGTCCGCAAAACCTGCGGACTGTTTTTTTTAGAAAATTGTTATGAAACTAAGTCTCTACGCTATTAATTTTTCAAATAATATGTCTTGTACATTTCGCCGTGAATCCAATACTAGTAATATTTTAACTTCAGTATCTTCAACTTTGTATATTATTCTCCAGGGCTTTTCCAATAACTGTCGATAATCTTTTATATTTTGCTTTAATAATTCAGGTACATAAGCACCTTTATTTGGAAATTGACTTAATGAAAAAATTTTTGCTTTTAATCGTTCATATATTTCTAAGGCATTTCTGGGATTATTTTCTGCAATGTATGATATAATTTGATTCAGATCATTTTCCGCACTCTTTGTTATATATACAGAATATTCCGCCGTATCATTTTTCATCTGAGTCTATTTTTTTATTTAAATCCGAAAATACATCTTCTGCCTTTCTTATTCTTCCTTGTTCAATATCTTTTTCAGCAAGTTTTATTATATTTAGTAAAGCAAAAGCATCTTGAGTTTCTTGATATGTTTCTATATCTACCAAGACAGCCCTTGCCGCTCCGTTTTGAGTAATTACAATAGGATTTTTCCGCTCATTGACATATTTCATCATCTCGGCGGCATTTGCTTTTATATATGAGATAGGTTTTATGTCTTCTTTGAGATTAACAGCCATTTATCCCTCCGGTACTTTTTATCGTGCCTTATTAAGACTGCCTTGTCAATAGACTTTTTGTTGATTTCAGGGGAATACCGCGCAAAAGACTAGCATTAGCATTGAAGGCTAACAGCTAGTGTATATTTCTGCCGATCTAATGCGTAAGGTTTACTTTTGGTGCCTCACCTCTATTAAATCCCAATGCTTGGAGAAGAAAAAACGGTATTAATCACCCAACCTGTATTTGTGGGGGTAGCGGAAAAGCGTTGCGCAGCAACCTTTGGAGCTAGGGGGAGCCGACCGCAGAAAGCTGCCGTTGATTGCGTATAACGCTACGGAAACGTTTGCGGGTGCGCCCCCTCCTAAATCCTAACCCAGCTTTTCAAAGTAAGAGACATCGTGCTTGCAAAGCGGGCAGATAAAGTCGCCGGGTAGTTCATCGCCTTCGTGTATGTAACCGCAGACTTTGCAGATGTAGCCTTTCTTTTTTGTTTTAGTGAGCGGCGGTTTTGGTTTGATGTTGTCGGAATAGTATTGGTATGTGAGCGATGGTACGTTCGACAATAGAGCCGCTTCGGTAACGTCGGCTGTGTAAAGTGTGTGTGTGTCGTAGTCGGTTGCCTTGATTACCTTGCATGAAAAAAATGCGTTGCCTACTTTCGGCGCGTAGATCAATCCGTTGGAGCTGCGCGTTTTGTCGGGGCATATTGCGAATTTGTCAACATCCCTTCCGCTTTGAAAACCAAACTGTTTAAAAACGCTGAATGGCGCGTCAACGCTTAATGCCGACACATTGAACACGCCGGTTTTTAAAATCATGTCGTTTGTAAAATTCTTTTTTATTACGGCAATGTTGATCCGCTTGGGTGTGTCCGTAAGCTGCACTGCCGAATTGATGATACAGGCGTTGTCCTTATTGCCGTCGCGCGCCGTCAACAAGAAAAGTCCATAACTCATTTTAAAGAACGCAAGATTATTTACAGGATTTGTTTTTGGATCATGCGGGGCGATAATATTTTTAGGCATATCCGCAGCAATAATATCTGCAAGTGAATTTAGGCTGTCATTCTGGAATTTTTTTACGGACGAAAAAATGGTTATCGTATCGTTCAATATTTCCCAGCCCTCAAGCGAAGAACAAATATCTTTCATCAAATCGCCGGACGAAGGTGCCCAACTACCGTTTTCAATAAACGCAACTTTCCGGTTTCGTAAGTTATGCGCTTTAATATCAAGCAGCGCCTCTTCCATTTTGATAAATATTCCGGCGTTATACGTTGTGGATGCAAATACAAGATGACTGCACCTGAATGCCTCTGAAACAATAATATCCGCTTTTGTAACGGAGACATCATAGACAACTATGTTTTTTACGCCTCTTTCGGCTAACGCTGCGGCAAAGATATTTACCGCGTTTTCCGTACCGCCGTAAACGGACGCATAAGCTATCATTACCGCGTTATCCTCCGGTGTGTAGGTACTCCACCTTTGGTACTTCTCCACAAACCAGTTTATATTTTTCCGCCATATAGGACCGTGCAATGGGCAGAGCGTATCGATCTCTAATTTTGCTGTTTTGTCGAGCAATGCCTGTACCTGATCGCCGTATTTCCCAACGATGTTTGCATAGTAACGCCGTGCATCGCCTAACCAGTCATGTTCAAAATTTACTTCGTCCGCAAAAAGATTTCCGTTGATAGCGCCGAAGGTACCGAAGGCATCGGCAGAAAATAAAATCTTTTCTGACGTTTCATAAGTTACCATTACTTCGGGCCAGTGAACCATCGGCGCAAAAACAAATGTAAATGTACGCTTGCCGGTTTTTAATGTGTCGCCTTCTTTAACCACTACAGCCCGTGAATCAACTTCAAAATTGAAAAATTGTTTTATCATTGTAAGGGTAAGTTCGTTTGCTACAATCTTTGTTTTAGGATACCGTACTGCAAGTTCACCTAATGTGTGACTGTGATCCGGCTCCATGTGATTAACTATCACATAATCAAGAGAGCGTCCGTTTAAAAGATGTTCAAGGTTTTCAAAAAAAACACCGCTTACGGCTTTGTCTACGGTATCAAGCAGAACAGTTTTTTCG
Organism: Spirochaetia bacterium; assembly: GCA_025997755.1. The sequence goes on from BNVA01000017.1 coordinate 3,802, forward strand.
TCTAACGACAAATAACTGTTATAAGAAACGCCGCGCGGACTGGGAAAGACGCCTTCAAATACCAGAAGACGCCTGTCATTTCCGCCGATCCAAAATAATCCGTCCTTAATTTTTCTTTCGTTGTGCATTTTAAGCCTCCTAAAAAAACTATTGCTTTGCGTAGAGCAAGGCATTTATTATGCTTGCGGCAACTGCGCTGCCGCCTTTTCTTCCTTTTGCAATTATACAAGGAATATCAAAATTTAAAAAGAGCTCTTTTGATTCAACAACATTGACAAAGCCCACGGGCACTGCGATAACAACAACCGGTTTTAACTTATTTTGGCTTACAAGCTCATGTATTCTTAGAAGGGCAGTAGGCGCGTTGCCGATTGCAAAAATCAGCGGCTTTCCCATGAGGGCAGCCTTGTCGACGGCTGACGCCGCGCGTGTAGTGCCGTTCTTTTTTGCCTCTTGTGCAATGTCTTCGTCTGCAATAAAACAGTGAGCCTTGCCGCCGTAAACTGCAAGATTTTTTTTATTTATCCCGCTAAACGCCATATTCGTATCCGTAACAACATCAATACCGGAGCGCAGACTGTTATACGCAACAAGCGCCGCGTTGTTTGTGAATATCAAATTATCGTCAAAATCAAAATCGGCGGTAGTGTGAATTACCCGTTTTACGATAGTATCTTCAAGCGGCATCCGTTTTATGCCAAAGCCGCGGCTTCTGCGTTGTATAAGTTCTTCGCCGATAATTTCCATGCTGCGTTTTTCAATTTCTTCCGGCAGATAATAATTCATTCTAACCCCATAATTTTGTAGATCGTTTTAATGTCGATATTTGCCCGCAAAACTTCTGCAAGCAGATCATATTGTTTTTCTTTGTATAGTTCAATATCGCTTTCTGATGTTTCCGCATCCGCGTTGTAATCTATTCCTTTTGCTTCGCATAACGCCTTAACGATTGTTTGTGAAATACCCTGTGCATCAAATATTCCGTGTGTGTATGTACCGTAAATATTTCCGTTGTGAGCGCCGTCGTCAAGAACATTTGACGTTACCGTATCTTTGAGTGCTGCGGTGGTTTTACATTCTCCTGCATGCTCCGTCCGTCCCATGTGTACTTCATAGCCTTCGATTTTCATTCCGGTTAGGTTTTTTAAGACACCGCCAATTTGTAAGAATTCTCCACAGACTTGGGTGCGTTTTTTTTCCGTTGAAAACACCGTGTTTACAGGCAGTAAACCCATTCCCTCCAATTCCCCGCCGCCTTCCGCGTTCTCCGGATCGAATATTCTTTTGCCCAAAATTTGATACCCGCCGCATATCCCGAATAACGGCTTGTTCATTGCCGCGTATTCACGAACGGCGCTCTCCATTCCGGTTTTACGCATCCACAACAGGTCGGACATAGTATTTTTGGTTCCGGGTATTATTACAAGGTCTGCGCCGTTCAACATTTCCGGTTTATTAGCATAACACAGCGAGACAATTTTTTCACGGCTAAGTACATTAAAATCTGTAAAGTTTGACATTCGCGGCAGACGAACAACACAGATTTTTATCTTTGACTGTACAGGATTGTTATCCAGCTTTTCACTCAAACTGTCTTCGTCTTCAATATCCAGTTTTATGTACGGCACAACGCCCAATACGGCACGCTTTGTGATTTCTTCAAGCTGACGCAGCCCGGGATCGAGCAGGGATTTATCGCCCCTGAATTTATTTATGATGAAACCTTTCACATAACGCTTTTCTTCTTCTGTAAAAAGCAGCATTGTTCCGGCAAGAGATGCAAATACTCCGCCGCGGTCTATGTCGGCAACAATTAACACAGGCGCGTTTGCAAGCCTTGCCATATACATATTTACAATATCGTTGTCCCGCAAATTTATTTCGGCGGGGCTGCCCGCGCCTTCAATAACAATTATGTCGTGTTTTGAAGAAAGCCTGTCGAATGATTCTTTTATCTTTGGCGCAAAGATTCGTTTATACGAATAATAATCAACCGCGTTTAGATCGTCAAACACCTCACCTTGAAGTACAACCTGTGATTTGCTGTCGCCGGTTGGTTTTAGCAGTATAGGGTTCATATCGACTAACGGCTCAATCCCTGCGGCCTCCGCCTGCACAACCTGCGCCCTGCCCATCTCAAGTCCCTCTTTCGTGATAAAAGAGTTCAGCGCCATATTTTGCGATTTAAACGGAGCGACGCTGTAACCATCCTGTTTAAAAATCCTGCAAAGCCCTGTCGCCAAAATACTCTTTCCGGCATTAGACGCCGTGCCCTGAATCATTATAGACTTAGCCACATTTCACTCCATTTAAAACACGCCCGCTTCGTCGCGGATAGTTGTAGGAGGCCCGTGACCGGGGAAAACCGTTATGCTGCCGTCCATAGAGAATAAACGGCGCAGGGTTTTTTCAAGTTTATTCCAACTGCCGCCGGGCAGGTCTGTGCGTCCCATTCCGTTTTTGAAAAGCGTGTCGCCGCCGAATAGGAGCAGATTTTTTTCGTCATAAAAACCTACCGAGCCTTCGGAATGTCCCGGCAGGTGCAGAACTTTAAAGCCGGCTACGGTATCACCCTCATTTAAGATAATGTCGGCGGCAGGCGTGGGGCTGTAGAATTGATCCATGAAATATGAATTACCCATGGCAGCCCTTATGCTTTCGTCGTGAAAACGCCGTGCGTCCGCGCCCAGATAGCAGGCATCGTCTTTTCCTATTGCCACCTTAGGCACTATCCCTTTTCCCTTGTAAATTTCGCATAACCCGGATACTGCGGCGATATGGTCAAAATGTCCGTGTGTTAGTAAAATGTACTGTGCGTACAGTCCATCCCGGTCTAAACAGGATAATATTTGAGCGGGGTCTGCGCCCGGGTCGATTACCGCAGCCGGTTTTAAGCCGAAAACGGTGTCTCCGTCCAAGGGGACGATCCAGCAGTTGGTTTCTAAAGCTCCTACGACTATTTTTTTGACCATGGAGGTATATTACACTGAGCAACTTTAATTGGCTAGTAATTATCGGGCTTATTGCTTTTTTTTGGTTTGCCATCGTGCCGTTTGCAGGCGTGTCGGTTCGCCGCAACCAATTATACCGGTTCCGCCGCCGTTTTAAATTATTTATGGAAAAACCGGCGCTTGATTACATGGAACTTAGAAAGAATGAAAGCGGCGAATACCATTTTTCGGGTGAATTTGAATCTATTACAGGCGGAGACACACTTTGGGTGCGCAACGATGAATTAACGATTCCGGTCTCTCTAAACGGCGCGTCTACCTACATATTTCCGCTAAAAGATAATGCGGCAAACAGCGTAAAAAACGTGAACGCTTCGGTTTTGTTTGATTATTCCGGCTTATTGCAGCGTGTGCGCTGGAATAAGATTTTGTCATTTACCGCCGAGACAAAAGTCTTTGTAGCAGGAAGATTAAAAAAAATTGATGACAGGCAGATTTTTTGCTTTGAAAAAAATAATCCTCTATTGGTAATTCTATACGAGTGTTCCGAAGAAACTCTTGCGTTAGGCGTTGTTTGTTCGGGGCGGGCTAAAGCTGATTATATGAATCCTATTACGCCTTATGCAATAGCGGCGGGAATATTCAGTTTGTTTTATATAGCCCAGAATTTTTATTCAAGACCCGCTTACCATACTACCGTATTGTCCTCGATAATCGCCATGTTTTCGCCTCTTTTTCCCCTTATACCGCCCGGGATTTTGTTTACAATGGCATATAAACATTTTTGGCTTAGCTCGGGTCTTGTAAAAGTTCACCGCGATATTTCCGCACAGCCTGAGCGCAATTTAACAATAAAAGCCCTTTTGCTTGAGGCGGCGGCGTGGGTCTTTCTTTTTGCCGGTATTGCGCTTAACATTGTTTTTACCGTTATGATTTTTATTGTACTGGCGTAACGTGGTTTTATTTGATAACCTTTTAAAGGCGTGTAAATGAAAATAGTTATGTTTACAGAATCTTATTGGCCTAGGGTGAACGGCGTTACAATTTCTGTTGAGTCATTTGCCGCAGCTTTAAGAAAAAACGGACACACGGTTTTGATTATCTGCCCGTTTTATCCCCAAGCAGATTTGCCGCCCCGTCTTTCGCTTAGCAATCAGGAGAACGAAGGCAAGATACCTGAATCCTGCATTATACGTGTTCCGTCCGTCCCTCTTTTTATTTCAAAAGAAGACAGGCTTTCTAAATCTCATAAGATGTTTTGGGTTTCAAAACGCATAGACAAATTTGAACCTGATATAATTCATATTAACTCGGAATTTGTTACAGCCGACTTTGGCTATTATTTTGCAAGAACAAGGATGATACCCGCAATTTATACGGCACATACACTTTGGAAAGATTACATGGTGAACTATATGCCGAAACTTCCAATGTTTGTGCTGCGGATTATTTTATGGATCGTGATGAGTCTGTCCATACGCCGTGCCTACCGTGTTATAACACCAAGCAAAGCCATGTACTCTGTGGCAATGAAATACAAACCCAAAAAAGAACCGTACATTCTGCCTTCCGGAATTGATACCAGCTTGTTTAATAACTCAAAAGAGGATGCAGACAAATTTAGAGAAATAATTGAAATGAAATATCCGAATTTAAAACAAAAAAGAATACTGTTGTTTGCGGGCAGGGTAGGCAGAGAAAAAAATATAGACTTTATATTAAATATTGCCCCTAAGATAATTGAAAGGCACCCCGATACTATTTTTGTGATTGTCGGAAACGGGCCGGATATGTTCTGGTACCGTGCGGAATGTGATTCACGCGGCATATCCGGCAATATTATTTTTACGGGTTACATGGAAAGAAGAGACCTTTCGCTGATGTACTCAATATCAACGCTTTTTGTTTTTCCATCTCTAACGGAAACGCAGGGTATGGTAACGATAGAAGCGATGATTTCCGGTATTCCTGTTGTCGCCATAGGTGAGAATGGAACGCTTACGGTTATGAACGGTGATAACGGCGGTTTTATGGTAAAGAACGACATAGATGAATTTACGCAGCGCATTTTTGATCTGCTTGAAGATAAAGAGTTATACGCAAGAAAATCCGCAGAAGCGCGGGAGTACGCATCTAATTGGAGTATCGAAATAATGACAAAACGTTTAGAAGAAATTTATATAAAAACAATAAATGATTATAATAACGAAAACACAAAGCCGGTAAAATGATGCTCTCTAATTATATTGAAGGCTTAACAAACCTTTTTGATAACAAACTACTTGAGCGCCGTATTGAAAAACCTACGGAAGTTCAGCTTCTTGTTATTCCTCATATTCTTAAAAATAACAGTATTATATTCCGCTCGGAAACGGGCACCGGAAAAACATTTGCATATCTTTTACCGTTATTGCAGCATCTTGCAGGCGATATTTCCAAGAAAGCGCTTATATTGGCGCCGACCTTGGAGCTTGCCGCTCAGATAAAAAAAGAAGCGGAATTCCTCGTGAGCGCAGAAGGTTTTGAAAAAATTAAAATTGGTTTATTTACAGGAGCGGTTAATTTACAACGCCAGATAGACGGCTTAAAGAAATATAAACCGTCCCTGCTCATAGGAAATACAAACCGTATCGTACAGCTTGCAGAGACAAAAAAGATTAAACTTGAAATGATAAATTATGCGGTGCTTGATGAATGTGATCGTTTGATAAGCGAGGAACTAATTGAATCAACAAAAAAAGTACTGTCATTTACAAACAACGATAGATGTATAATTGCCTGCTCTGCCACAGTGTCTGCAAAAAATAAAGACATCGTAAAAAATTTATCCGGCGGGGATTTTATTTTTGTGGAGACGGATACAAACGAAATACTTAGAGAAAAGATAACTCATCTGGCTATATGGAGCGAGGAACGACGAAAAATAGAAACGCTTCGCTCGCTTCTTTCTGCGCTTAATTCCAAGAGAACCCTTTGCTTTACGGACAGAGGGGATCAGGTAACCAACATTGTTTCAAAACTACAGCATCATAAATATAAGGCGGCAGCGCTTTTTAGCGGAATGGATAAAAAGGAGAGAAAAGACGCTCTTGAACACTTTCGTTCGGGAAAGATCAACATTTTAGTATCAAGCGATCTTGCCGCACGTGGACTTGATATTGATAATGTGAGTTATGTGGTATCTGTGGGCATTCCATTAGATAGTGACGGCTACATTCACAGGGCGGGACGTACAGCGCGTGCCGGTAAAAAAGGAACTATAATCAGCATAGGAACGGAAAATGAAATGCGACGCCTTTTAACGATAGAGAAACGATTAAAACTTGTTATATATCCAAAAGTGTTGTACAACGGCAGTATGATTTCGCCGGAAGATATTGCGGAAGATGTATAACAAAGCCGCTGTAAAATAAAACTATTCGTTTTATTGAATTTGTTTTTCAAGCATTTTTTCTATCTCGCCGCGCGTTTTTTCGGATAACATTTGGCGGGTCGGCGGCTCGTTAAAATCGTTTGCTGTTATCACTTTGCCGAAAGACAGGTAAACTGTTCTTGCTTGAACATAGCCTTTTTGTTCAAACACCTCGTAGCTTCCCGTTATCGCGGTAGGAACTATCACAGCCCCGGAATCTACTGCCATTTTAAAAGAGCCGGATTTGAACGGCAGCAAACCGCGTCCCCGTGATCTTGTGCCTTCCGGGAAAATGGCAATAGAATGTCCGTTTTTAATTCTGTCGATACTTTGGTTGATTGTTTTTAACGCTTTGCGGGGATTCTTTCTATCAAGAAAAAAACCGCCCAACAAAATCACCCAAATATTTATAAGGGGGATAAACATTATTTCCTTTTTTGTTATAAAACCTATTGGATACTTGACCGTGGAAAATAAAACAAGAACATCAAATATTCCGCAGTGATTGCTTACAAAACACAGTCCGCAGTCATTTTCTTTATGTACCGGAATATTTTCATATCCGCTTACTATTATTTTACAGCCTATTGAAAAAATAATAACTTTAACAATACCTTGAACTATTTTGTACATAACGAAATTTGCAAAACGCTTTAATCCAATTATACGCAGTAAGAATAAAACTAAACAAACCGGTATAAAAACGACAGACACAAGTACTACTAAAAAAAATCCAATGATTGTCCTTAAAATATTCATCTTTTTACCTCTTACATAAGATATTTTAATTTTTCCTTAATAAACTCGCTCTTTTCTTTTAGCCCTATATTACCTGTTTTAAGAAGCAGCACATTAGGAGCATGAGGATCAAGTTTTATTTTCCCGCCGCCTTCTTTCATCAAATTGATAAGACGTTCAACATTTATTTTTGAAACCTTTTTGAATTCCGTACGAACAACGCCTGAACGTTCTTTTAATGATGATATTGAAAGTTCGTTACAAATGATTCTAATTTCGGCTAACGACAAGAGAGAAAGAGCCTCGTGCGGCGGTTTTCCAAAACGGTCTTCTATTTCGTAATGCAGACTTTCAAGCTCCTCCCGTGTTTTTACGGCAGCAATCTTTTTGTATATTTCCATTTTTTCCTGTGCGCTGTCTATATACGAATTGGGAATAAAGCCCGTGTATTCAAGCTCCAAAAGCGTTTCCATTTCCGCCTCGTAATTTGCGGTCTTTAACTTTTGAATAGCCTCGTCCAGCAAACGCACATATAGATCAAACCCAACGGAATATATAGCGCCGGATTGTTCCCTGCCAAGCAGGTTTCCGGCTCCGCGTATTTCCATATCCTTCATGGCTATTTTAAAGCCTGAACCCAATTCGGTAAAGTCCGATATAACCTGTAAGCGCCGCATAGAAAGTTCCGACAATGCACGATCACGCGGATAAAATAAATACGCATAAGCGGTACGATCTGAACGCCCTACACGCCCGCGTAACTGGTAGAGCTGCGATACACCGTACATATCCGCTCTGTCAATAATTATCGTGTTTACATTTGGTATATCAATTCCGTTCTCGACAATAGTTGTAGATACAAGAACATGAAAACCGCCGCTGATAAAACGGCGCATAACGTCTTCTAAGTCTTCGGGATCCATTCTGCCGTGCGCCGTTTCGATTAACATTTCCGGCACAAGCTGTTGAAGGCGTATTCTTGTTTCTTCTAAACTTTCTATGCGGTTGTGAAGAAAAAATATCTGTCCGCCGCGCAGAGCTTCTTTCCGGATCGCCTCCGCAGCCTTGTTGTCGTCGTATTCGCAGACTGATGTTTCTATGGCGCGGCGGTTTTGCGGAGGCGTAGCGAGTATACTCATGTCGCGTATCTTCAAAAGGCTCATGTGTAAAGTACGCGGAATAGGCGTAGCGGATAACGCAAGACAATCTACGTTTAATTTTAGTGATTTTAAACGTTCTTTGTCTTTTACGCCAAAACGCTGTTCTTCATCAATAACTAAAAGTCCTAAATCTTTAAAAATAATATCTTTTTGTAATATCCTATGCGTACCGACTAAAATATCAACCTCACCCTTTTGTACGCCTTCTATTGTCCTGCGTATAACTTTTCGATCAACAAAACGCGATAGCATTGCTATACGTACCGGAAAATTTTTAAACCGATCCTTAAATGTTTCGTAGTGCTGTTCAACAAGTATTGTTGTAGGCGCTAGAAAAGCTGTCTGTTTACCGCCCATCACCGCCTTAAAACAAGCGCGTAACGCTACTTCCGTTTTGCCGTAGCCTACATCGCCTGCAACTAATCTATCCATAGGACGGCTTTTTTCCATATCGGCTTTTATTTCTTCCACACAGCGCAGTTGATCTTCAGTTTCTTCATAAGGAAAACTTGCCTCGAACATGGTTTGCCATTCGGTATCAACAGGAAAGGCAAAGCCGACGGAAGCCTCGCGTTTTGAATATATGTCAATCAAGTGAACGGCAAGTTCCTCCGCCGCCTTCTTCGCGCGCGCTTTGCGCTCATTCCAGCTTTTTGATCCTAATATATCAAGATGCGGCGGCGCACCTTCGTTGCCTATATAACGCTGTACTAAATTAACCTGTTCGATTGGAACAAAAACTATTTCTTCGTTGGCGTATTCAAGCTGAATATAATCCCGCTCATGTCCCAGCGCTTTTATTCGATCAATACCCTTGAAAAGACCTATGCCGTAATTTATATGAACTACATAATCCCCCGGATTAAGGTCTACAAAACTGTCTATAGCCGCGCTGCGCGCTGTCTTTAAAGAGCGGGGAGGCTTTGCCATACGCCCGAATATTTCTTTTTCTTCAACAAGCAGCAGTTTAATTTCGTTTAACGCAAAGCCCGATGATACAGGCGCAACTATAACTTGAACTTCCGGTAAATCTTTTAATATGCCGCTTATACGTTCCTTTTGAATATCGGATTCCGCCGCGATTATTATACGCCATCCGTTTTGAAGCAAGGATGAAAATTCTTCCTTCATATAATTTATGTTACCTGCAAAACTCCGCGCAGGCTCGCACTTAAAAACAAAGTTTGCTTTTTCATTCTTGATTGATAAAAACGAAATAGTGTTTTTTATTGTTCCGGCAAGAGTTTTAAAATTAAGAAGTATTCTGTCCGGGGACGGAACATCTTTTTCCTGTAAAGCGGAATTAAAAAGATTCTGGTATTCTTTTTCCAAAACACTCTGTGCATTTTCAATTCTTTCGCGTTCAATAAAAACAACCGTACCGCCGTTAAAATAATCTAACAGCGATGCGCTTTTTTTAAATGCAAGAGGAAAAAAAAGTTCTTCTCCGGCACATGTATTATGCTGTATAAGATGTTCTATTATTTCCTTTCCGCCGTCTTTGAATTCATTGAATTTGACAATATTATTACTTAACATATCGATGCGTTCATCATCCCAGACAACCTCTTTTAAAGGATGAATTGATATTTCAGAAACAAGTTCTCCGCCGCTTTGATCATCAACCAAAAAACGCTTGATAGATTCTACTTTATCAAAATCAAGCGTTATGCGGTACGCGGAAGATTCATTTGAAAGGTATATGTCTATAACTTCGCCGCGTAGTACATATTCGCCCGGCATCTGTACTTTTTGTACTCTTGTGTAAGACCAAAAAGTTAGGGAAGCGTTAAGTTTTTGAATGTCTAAAATATCGCCTGTCTTTATCTTAATCAAAAGGCTTTTTATGTATTCACTTGGAGGCAGAGGGGTTAAAAAAGCCCGCATACCGGCTATAACAATGGGCGCGTCTTCTCCGCCGGATATGGCACATAACACAGACGCCCGTTCACCAAACACAGGAGATGCGTTAGGCGTATCACGGTAGGGTATAGTTCCCCACCATGGGAATACCGGGGCATTGATATTTAACAGGGCAAGGTCGCAGGCTAAATCCGCCGCTTCTTTTTCCGAGGGCACTACAATAAGCATAGGGCGTTCTTTTTTTTTGTAGAGCGCCGCAATAACAAGAGAATAGAAAGAACCCTGTGCGCCTTCTATGGTTATGGGAAAATCATCATTTATAAATTTTGTTTTTAATTCTTCAAGCGCGGCGGATTTTGATATTTCATTTTGTATTGAAAACATTGCGTCTTCCTTCATTTTAACCGTGCGGTATATCACTTTTGAAAAGCCCGCAGGGATAAGCGCGCCTGAGTATCGTCCGGGTCTATTTCCAAGCCGCGAAGAACGGCGTTACGCGCATTTTCTGTATCGCCTAACACGGAATAACAATGAGCAATTTTAAGCTGTAAGCGCACGGCGGATTTTGCATTGGTTTTGTTTGTTTGAATAAGGGACGCAGCTTTTTTGTATGATTCAAGCGCCGCTTTGTATTCATGGCGGTAATCCAGGAGCAATGCCAAGTTTGCGTTAAAAATCCAATCGGTATCTAAGAATTCCTGATCTTGAAGTATTTTAAATGCCTGCTGCGGTTCTTTTTCAAAAATAAGGCGTATTGCATCGTATATTTGTAAAAAAGAAGGGTCTACAAGATTTTGTGATGCAAAATGTTTAATAGCCTGTAATTCTTCCTCTTGGCGCTGAAAGCTAAAAAGCCACGCAGCCCATGCGTACAATTCAACATCCCTTGGATGACGGTTGAGCAGCAGCCATGTATCGGCTATTGATTTATTTACAGGCAATGTATTTAAACGGCGTCTTAACAATTCAAGATCAAAAAGCGGGATGGTTTTTGTCCAGTAGTTTTCTTTAAGAACGGATATTGCCTTATCATCATTTTGCAGGCGTGTCCAGCGTATAACGCCAAAAGTGAATGGCGGCGCAGGGGTTTCTATATCGCCTAACTCAGTTAAAAGCTGCTCCAAGTATTCAATTTGTTTTTCGTTATTTTTGCTGTCATTCATAGTGGAAGCTAAGTTGTACAAACTGTTTGCCCTTAAAGTTAAATATTCATCATTTCCCTCGTCGTGTATCGCGTGTATTGCAAGCAGGCTCCACAATTTTCTTGCATTCTCAAGCTGACCTGCAAGGTAGTAAGCTGATGCGGCGCGGAATATGTTTTTATCACCGGCTAAACGCATCCAGAGTTCTGCGGCTATAAGGGGATTTGAAAAGTCGTAGAAGTATTCCGCCAAAAACTCAATAGTGTTAGGCGTCATTTTGCTTCGGACATTAAGGTTTTCGAGCGGAATTGCGGCTTGCTCCTGTTTTTGCGAAAGAATTTGCAGCAGGGCTTGATCTACGATCAAATTTTCCCTGATATTGTTTTCGTTTTGAAGCGTATCTTCTTTTGCAAGGGCATTTATCATAGACGCAAAAAGTTCTGTTGATCTTGGAATTTTTTGCGCGGATTTAATATCATGCATACTATCGGCAAGAACGTATAGGCAAAACGAGATCGGGAAAAAAGAACTTTCGGAAAGCGGCTTGTTATACGCAAGCAGCGCGGCAGTCTTTTTTATTTCATCCGTATCGATTTTTTGTTTTTCGCCGGTTTCCGAAAGAACAACAGCTTCCGCTTTTAACGCGGCAATAACCGACGAGTGAGGGAATTTTTCACCTGCCCGCGTACAAGTCATCTGATAATTTTTTAAAAATGTTTTGTCGGTCAGCGCCAATGAACGGTAACGTTTTAAAACAGAAAGCAGGGCTTCCGCGCCTACCGTTGACTCTTCCATTTTTCCCAGAAGATTTAAAAAAAATTCTTTTTCAAAAAAAGCGCCAAGCTCCGTCTCTTTTTTTGTAGTATCAAATGTTTCCAGAAGCTCATAAAAAGAAAGCGGGCTGTCATCTTGTTTGCCGCCGAAAAATTTTGTTTTTGTAATTACCGATGTCCAGATCAGAACGCCTAAAAAAAACAAAAGTACGGCAATGCCCGAAACACAGGCGGCTTTGATAAGTACACGGCGTTTTATTTTTTTCATTTAAGCGCGTTGTCAAAATCCGCAATCAAATCGTTTACATCTTCCAGCCCCGCCGAAATGCGGATCAAGCTGTCCGTAATGCCTAAGCGTTCACGTTCCGGCGGCGGAATTGAGGCATGACTCATCTGAACAGGGTAGGAGGCGATAGTTTCAACCCCGCCTAAACTTACAGCCGGAGCCGCGAGCTTTACCGCTCCTAAAAAATTGCGCGCTTGTTCCGTGGTCTTTGTTTTGAACGAAAGCACCGCGCCCGCCCCTGAGCATTGAGAGTCGTGAATTGCCTTGCCCTCATGGTTCTTTAACCCGGGATAGTAGACAGCCGAAACATTTTTATGGTTCACCAAAAACTCGGCAAGGCGCATTGTGGTTTGCTGTTGAGCGTCAAGGCGCACCTTTAAAGTTTTGATACCCCTAAGAACAATCCAACAGTCCCAGGGAGCCAGCACCGCGCCGAAACTGTTTTGAACCGTGTAGATACGTTTTGCAAGATCGCGGTTACGCGTAACGGCAAGACCCGCGAGTACATCGCTGTGTCCGCCTAAAAATTTTGTAGCCGAATGAACTACTATATCCGCGCCAAGATCGAGCGGACGCTGCAGCAGCGGTGTCATAAATGTATTGTCAACAATCGTTATGAGTCCGGCTTCGCGGGCAGTTTTGCAGGCAGCCTTTATATCTGTGATTTTTAAAAGCGGGTTTGACGGAGTTTCCATAAACACCGCTTTTGTGTTCGGTTTGACGGCGGAGAGGATACGTTCAGGCGTTATGCGATCCAGAGCGGTGTGAAGAAGCCCCCAGCGTTTAAAAAATGTGTTTAAGATACGGTAGGAGCCGCCGTAAATATCCTCCGCCGCTATGATGTGGTCGCCCGATGCGAATATGCCTAAAACGGAGGCTATCGCGGAAATTCCGCTTGAAAAAGCATAACCTTTCGCCCCGCTGTTTTCGCCGCCTTCAAGCAGGGCGATTGTTTCTTCAAGGGCTGTTCTTGTAGGGTTGCCGGAGCGTGAATAATCGTATTCAAGGCGTTCCGGCGGCAGCCCCGCACAGTCTTCGCCTGACTTTCTAAACGCGGGACCCCTGTCAAATGTCGATGTTTGATAGATCAACGTGCCCAGCGCACCTGTAGCGGGGTCTATCTCGTGTCCGTTATGAATCAACAATGTTCCAAGCTGCACGGTTTCGTAAGGTTATAAAGCCGTCATAAAAAAGTCAAGGCATCGCGGTAAGGACATTTTCACTTTCCCGTTTACGGCTACTACGGCAAGTCGTCGTCACTGTAACTCCCCGCTGGCGTACCACTATATGACGACATTGTTAGTGTTCCGCCTATTGTTCCGTTTAAGGTACCAGCATTATGCTTAAAAATAGACTTACCTTGGTTGGTAGGGGCGACATTGGTTTTTATGATACCGCTGTTATAAGTCATCACTCTTGATATATAAACTCCACCGCCATAACTACTTGTGGAATTACCGTAGATATTACCGCCGTCCATTGTAAAAACGCCGTTTACTATAACACCGCCGCCGTTGCCGCTTGCTAAATTTCCACTAATGGCGCCCTGCGTAAAGGTAACATTTGCTCCGCCTCCGTCTAAAGCAATACCACCACCACCGTTGCTGGCCGTGTTATTAGAAATATCCGCACCGGCTATTGTAAGGGTTCCGCCAACTATATAAACACCGCCGCCTTGACCGCCGTTGCTAGTTTTGTTTCCGGTAATTCTTGTTCCGTTTGAAAGCGTTATGTGTGAGTTGCTTATATATATACCGCCGCCATTGTCGTTAGAAATAGTTCCGCCGGTTAGCGTTATGTTTTCAAAATTAAGATAATTACCTGCACCAATATATAAAACGCGACTGTAGGACGCCGCACGCAGAACGGCGTTGTTCATGCCGCTTATCGTAATCGTACCGCCCGGTGTGCCATAATTGTCAAGTTTGAACGTACTAAGAAAATTGTTTAGTCCTATGGCATTTAATACCGTTAGTTCACCCATAACGACAACTTTTGGGACGGTTCCGTTCGATGCCTGTGCCGCGTCAAGCGCCGTTTTCAACTGGTTAAAAGGCGCGGCTGCCGTCTCGCCGTTTCCCATGCCGCCATTCTTGACATAGTATGCGTCGGGTCTGTAAAGGATAAGCGCATAGGTTTTTGATAAGCCGTTTTGTGCCGTTACGGTAATAAGTATCGTCTTTCGGTCACCTGCCGAAAGCGTACCGCAAGTAATAGTTGATCCTGAGTCGCTTACATCGCCTGAGTATGTTACTTCGGCGTTATAGGGACTAGGCGACGCCACAATATCAAAAGTGCCCGCGGGATAACCGATTGATGCATAAGTTGGCTGCATCGTGTAGTCTATTGCAACAGAGCTGCCGCCCACGGTGAGGCTTGAAAGCAAAATATCTGCGCCGCCGCCGTCTGCGCCGGAGCCTGTTATCGCGACAATATATGTTGTCGATTGCTGCTCATTAGAAACCTGCACTGCAAAAAAATCGCCTGTTTGCGGGATTTCGAATATAGCGTCTCCAGGATTGATATAGTTTACGTTGTCATCCTCGTTTTCCGGGGTTGCGGTTATTTCTAGGGTTCCGTAAGATCCGCCATCTAGGTCTACCAAATAATAAAATGTTTCCGGATCAAACGGTTCATTCGGCAAGATACGGATAGAGCCGTCGGCGGTTAAAGTTATGGTCGAAAGCCTGGGCTTTTCCGTGCGCGGCTCACTTGCTTTAGCCAGAGCCTCTCCCCATGGAATTTCCATGCAAGAAGTAACGATCAACACGCATAGCAAAGTTATGGGGAAAACGTAACGGCGGTAACGGGAAATCATACTAAAAATATACCAATTTTAGGCGGGCTAAGGCAAGGCTAATATGATTTTATTCCGAGGATAAACATAATATTATTTTCAATTTTTTCCATTGTGTCTTTATTTATTTTTGAAATTTTTTCAACAAATCTTTGCTTATCAACAACACCAATTTGCGATAATAATATTACAGAATCTTTTGACAATTTTGATTCTTTTTTATGTATAAAAATATTTCCAGGTACATCTGCAAGTAGTAAATTTGTTGTTAATGGTATTACAACAGTTGTATTAATTTTACTATTATTGAAAAGATCGTTTTGCATTACTAAAACAGGTCGTTTATATCCCGGCTCACTTCCATACGGAACGCCGTAATCTATC
>BNVA01000018.1 GCA_025997755.1 Spirochaetia bacterium
TTGTTAGGGATTTCACCGTGAACTTCTTTTCCGCAACACTGACAGCGGTAGACAGTGAATGTATGCCGCTTCTTTTCTACAATGATTTTATAATCCAACTCATCTTTTTCTATCACGCCTGTTTTCTCTAATCCGGTATGTTTACAGGCAGGGCATTCACCTATCGTGTGTGCAATTTTTTCATTTACTTCACTGTCATCAAAACGATTTAGTTTGGCTTTTTTATGACCGAGTTGTCCCCCTTTTTTCTTTTCGCTTTTTTCTCTTGAGTTTGGGATTATTTTTTGTTTATTGATTGGGGTTTGACTTGTTGGCGTTCCACTATTTGTTCCATCTCTATTTAGAATAGACTTTAACCGCTCAATCTCTTTCTGTTGTTGTAAGTTTATCTCTAACAAAAGCTGATATTCATATTTTACTGTGCTTAATTCGCAGTCCAGTCTGGTTTTCTGCTCGAATAATTCTTCATAGTCTTTGTAAAATAGTTTCTGGTAATTTGTGCCCATCCCCTTCCCCAAGAGATATTATAGCACTTATTACCAGTTTTTGCTCAGGGGTTGTGAATAGTAACTCGTGGTAAAAATTCTCAAGACTTTACCATTGGCGTGGAATAAATCCGGCAGGAGGTTCTGCAAGACTAACGGATTCGCCTGTTAATTCCAATACAAAAAAGCCAACACTATGGGCATAACGCTGTACTTCAGTATCAACAGTACCGCCTGCCATTGCTCCAAGCAATATTTTGCCTTTACAGTCGGCTGGAGGATATTTTAGTATAAACTCCTCCTTCTAACTATAAGCATAGCACATTATTTAAAAAAAACAAGAGGGGCGCGGCTTTGTCCGGGCGTTCTTGACAATTCGTAGAACCATGTTAAAATGCAAATATGGATGCTGTACCGGTACTTTCAGCTCGTGATATACATAAATCTTTCGGCAGCAACAAAGTTCTAAACGGGATAAATCTGGACATTTTCCCGGGCGAGGCGCTTGCTTTGATCGGTGGTAACGGCGCGGGTAAGAGTACTCTTGTCAAATCTGTAATGGGGCTTTACGGACCGGATTCGGGGCAGATTTTTATAAACGGAGAGGCTCTTGAATTTTCTAAACCCGCGTTCTCTCTTGATAAGGGCGTTTACCTTGTTCCGCAGGAACCTATGCTTTTTCCAAATCAGACTGCACTGCAAAATATCCTTATGGGCATGAAGGGTAAAAAAAATGTCCTTAAAGAAAAACTCAATCTTTTGATAAAACAGCTTGGCTGGATGCATTTAGACCTCAACCGCAGTGCCGGAACACTTTCCATTGCGGAACAGCAGTTGGTGGAAATTTTGAGGGGCTTATTGCGCGAGGCTCGTCTTTTGATTCTCGACGAACCTACAAGCGCTCTTACTTTTGACGAGGTAAATTCACTCTTTGAAATTATTAAGTCACTTAAACAAGAAAAAATAGGCATAGTTTATATAACGCACCGGCTCAACGAAGTCTTTATGATAGCGAGTCATGTTGCAATAATGAGAGACGGTATTATAACGCTGCGCGGCGAGGTAAAAGAATTTACCCGCGAGATGCTGGTTAAGGGGCTTTTGCCTGATGCCGGCGCAGGGGGACAGGTTAATGCCGCCGAAAATGACGGACAAGAAGCAAAAAACAAGAAAAAATCGGCAAAAACATCCGGCGATTGTGTTTTTGAATTGCGTGATTTTTCAGGCTACGGTTTTGCGGATATAAACTTTAAGATATACTCAGGCGAGATTTTGGGATTATGCGGTGTCGTGGGAGCGGGTCGTACAGAGCTTGCAATGACTATCTTCGGCATGGATAAGGTAAAGTCGGGTCAGGTTTTATTGGAAGGTGCAGATATTACCGGTATGAACACACGAAATATCATAAAACGAGGCATAAACTATGTACCGGAAGATCGTTTTTTGAATGGTATTTTTAAAATTAATCATCTTGCCGGTAATATAAGCTCCGCTTGTTTGCGATCCCTATCCAAGTTTTTTTTGAATTTTGAAAGTGAAAAAAAAATTGCCGCAGATTATGTGCGCGATTTCAGGATAAAGACGACAGGTCCTGCTCAGGAAATAGGCAGCCTTTCCGGCGGAAATCAGCAAAAAGCCGTGATAAGCCGTTCGCTTACAACAGCGCCGCGTCTTGTCATTCTCGACGAGCCGACACGCGGTATTGATGCGGGGGCGCGTTCGGATATTTATTCGATTATAGCCGAATTAAAAAAAAAGGGCGTTTCCGTCCTGTTGATTTCATCAGACATCGAAGAGATCGTAGAGCTTAGTGATAGGGCATTGACTATGTTTCAAGGCAGAATCAACGGTGAGTTTTTAGGAAGTCAAATTACACAGGATAATTTGATGAAGGCATCGTTCGGTTTATCGGTAGAGAGCGCCGCGTGAAGAAAATACTAAAAGCCCGCGAGGTAAGCTCTTTTTTCTTTGTGGCGGCTCTTTTTTTGGTTGTAGGCGCTATAAGTCCGGGGTTCTTATCACCGGACAACCTCTTTTTAACATTGAATTCAAGCGTTGTGTTTACCTTGCTCGCGGCAGGTACCGCTTTTATTATAATCTGCGGAGAAATTGATGTTTCAATCGGCGCTATTATGGCTCTTGCCGCCGCAGTATCCGCCTCGATGATTCGAGACGGCTCGTCATGGGCAGCGGCTGTGTCTGTAGCTTTGCTAATCGGTATTGTATGCGGACTTGTCAATGGAATTGGACACGTTTTTTTGAAGATACCATCGATCATAATGACACTGGGAACGGCGGGTATAATACGCGGTCTTATCTACGTGTATACAAACGGAAAATGGGTGGAAAATATACCATTGGACTATAAACAAATCTCGCAGTTGAATTTTTTGAATATTTCACTATTTTACTGGGGTGCGATTATTATCTGTATCGCAGGATCACTTATCATGCCGCTCTCAAAGAGGGGACGCTATTTTGCCGCCGTAGGGGATAATATCAACTGCGCCCTTTTTCTTGGAGTGCCGATCAAAGCGGCTAAAATCTCTGCCTTTGTACTTGCCGGTATTTTTTATGCTGTTGCGGGTCTTATGTTTGTAAGCCGTATAGGTTTTGTTACGCCCATTGCCGGTTCCGGTTATGAGATGAAAGCCATTGCCGCCTGTGTGCTAGGCGGGGTAAGTCTTTCAGGCGGAGTCGGCTCGCTTATTGGTGCGGCGGTCGGAGCGCTGTTCATAGCATCCGTAGGACGTATACTGGTATTTCTCAATTCGTCTGCGGACGACAACGTAATCACAGGTATTATGCTCCTGGTGATAGTTACCGCCGATGCACTGTTGCAGCAAAGGGCTGTCGAAAAAGCCCGTCGTGCCAGATTGTCCGCAAAGACGGAAGGAACTGCAGCCAATGCCGTCTAAATTTTTAAATAGCAAACCTTTTGAAAAGTTTATTCGTTGGGAAACTTTTCTTATTTGCCTGCTTTTGCTTGAAATACTTGTGTTCGGCGCGATTAACCCGCGCATCCTGCGTCCTAGAATTCTGTTTGGCAGTATAAACGATTTTACATCGATCTGTATTATTTCGATTTTTGTTACATTCGTCCTTGTAACAGGCGGTATGGACATTCAATCCGGTTCGATTGTAGGACTGTCGTCTATTATTCTTGGAATTGTATGGCAAAAAACAGGCTTAAATATATGGTTTGTCTGCTTTTTAACCATTTGCACAGGAGCGTTTTGCGGTCTTTTTTCAGGTTTTATTTCAGTCTATACAAAAGTGCCGCCTATGGTTGTAACTCTGGGCGGTTCATTTTTATATACCGGACTTGCAATAACGATCACAAAAATTGCAAAAATCGAGTCGCATACGGGGATAAGCAACTTCCCTGAATATTTTACATCGTTCACTAATTGGCAGGTTGCAGGTATTCCGTTTCAATTTTTTATATTTATTTTTTTGGTTGCGCTGGCTTATATACTTCTTCACCGGACAAAATACGGGCGTTATGTATTTCTATGCGGTATAAATAAAAATGCCGCAAGGTATTCAGGAATAAACAGCCGCCTTATTATTATGAGTACCTACGTTATTTCAGGCGCGGCGTCGTCTCTTGCCGGTATCATTTTTACTTCGTATTTGGGTACTGCCAAGGCGGATTTCGGCAGGGAATTGACTTTGCCAATAATTACGGCGGTCGTACTGGGCGGCACCTCAATTTTGGGCGGCAAGGGTACTATTCTGGGTACGGCGCTGGCGGCTCTGGTGATAGGCATTATGCGCTTTGGATTTTCAATGATCGGTATGAGTACTCAGTATCTTGATATACCGGTCGGCATACTGCTTATTGCGGCTGTCGGAGCAAAGGGCATCGCAAGCAGGGGAAGGCAATAGAATTGTTTGTAAAAACCGGTTTGTTAAATCGGTTAATTCATATTTGAAGCATTGCTTCGAAGGAGTAAAAGATGAAAAAGGTGTTTTTAGTTTTAGCGGCGGTTGCGGTACTTTTAATTCCGGCACAGTTATTTGCCGGCGGTAAACAAGGCGGCGGTAAAAAAACCATTGTATTTGTTCCGAAAATTTCCGGTAACGCATTCTTTGAGACGGCTAATGACGGTGCCCAGAAGATGGGCAAGGCGGCAGGGTTTACCGTAAAATATAACGGGAGTCCAGATGCTGCGGTTGCTAATCAGGTTACGATTATCCGAACCGCGATTAGTCAGGGTGTTGATGGTATCTGTGTTTCGTCCTTAGACGCGACCGCCCTCGACGGCGTAATGAAGGAGGCAATGGCTGCCGGTATCGCGGTAACGACATGGGATTCCGATGTTTCAGGCAATGCAAGGACAGTTATGGTTTCTCAAGGAACCCCGGATGTTCTAGGAAAGATGCTTGTCGATATGGGTGCAGACTCACTAAAGGAACGCGGTAAAAATCCTGATTCGGATGTGATCCGCTATGCGTGGCACTATTCACAGTCAACGGTTGCCGACCAGAATTCATGGCGTATATCCGGTGAAAACTACCTCAAACAGAAATATCCGAAATGGGTAAATGTCCGTCCCGATAACTACTACAGCAATCAGGATGCTGAGCTTGCTATTACAACCGGCGAGGCTATTCTAAAGGCAAATGCAAATATTGATCTAATTATCTGTAACGATTCAACAGCGCTTCCAGGTCAATTGCAGGCAGCTCAGAATTTAGGCTACAACAAGGATAAAGTAACAATCACAGGTTTTGCTCCGCCTAACTCGATTAAACCCTATGCACGAGACGGCATTACATCACGCTGGGGGCTCTGGGACTCAGGACAGCAGGGCGCTATCGGTGTATACCTTGCCTATCATCTTGCGTCTGGAAATACCATCAAGGTTGGCGATGTCATAGATATTCCGACAATAGGCAAAGTTACTGTTGAGCGGAATACTGTTCTTGATCCTAAGGCATACACAGCATCTGATTCCGGCGTAGTACTTCTACCGGAACGAGTTGTATTCACTACTGCGAATATGAATAACTACAATTTCTAAGAGAAAATAAGAGGAAAGCATGGCAGATTTAGACGAAAATAAGATTGAAAAAAATTATTATGTTGAAAAACCTTTTGCAACCAATGGTAATTTTAATGTAAAGGGCGCGGCAAATCTTGACTGGGGTATGAAAAAACATCTGTCAAATATATTTAGTCCGCGTACAGGCAATACCGTGATGTTTGCATTTGATCACGGATACTTTATGGGTTCTGTGTCCGGTCTTGAACGGCTAGATCTGCTGCTGCCAAAGTTGGTTTCACATATTGATGTTCTTATGG
Source organism: Spirochaetia bacterium (assembly GCA_025997755.1). The sequence continues at coordinate 5,797 of BNVA01000018.1, forward strand.
CAACGCGAGGGGCGCTGCGCACCTGCGTTAAACCGAATTTCAGAAAAGGTATTGCGTTGCGCGTTTCGTCGGGATCATCAATGTTGAACGACGATTTAAGCCGCGAGGTTGTTGCCGTCGATATTGAAGACTCGATACGGATGAACGCCGATGCCCTTGCTGTACAGGTTTTTATCGGTGCGGACGGCCAGCTTGAAAGTATTGATAATCTTTCAAAAGTGATCAATGCAGCCTCACGGTACAGCATACCGACACTTGGAGTTGTCGCCGTAGGTAAAGACATGGCGCGTACCGATCAATACTTCAAACTTGCAACCCGTATCATTGCCGAAATGGGAGCCAACATCGTTAAGACTTATTACTGCGACAAGTTTGAAGAAGTTGTAGCCGCGTGTCCGGTGCCTATAGTCGTAGCCGGAGGAAAAAAATTGCCGGAAAAAGAAGCTCTTGAAATGGCGTACCGCGCTATGCAGGGTGGAGCATGTGGGCTTGATATGGGACGCAATATATTCCAGAGCAACCACGCTGTTGTAATGGCTGATGCTATCGGAAAAATTGTTCACCAGAAGTACACCGACAAAGAAGCGTGGGAATACTTCTGTGATATGAGCGGTTCATCTAGGGGTTAAATTTATAGTTTTGGTACAATGGCTAAAATTTTTTGGAGGCACTTTATGGCAAATAAGGATTTGATAGAAAAAACTTTAAAAAAGGGAGAGGGCATTTTCCGGCTTAATCCTACGTTTATTCCTAGGCCATTCGGCGTTGAAGGACGCAGGCTAAAATTGCATCCCGATGATTATTTTGCTTACGGTCTTGAACGCGGCTCGATCAAAGAGCGTTGGATGTGTTCGACTAATGTCGCACAAAACGGGCCCCTTGCCGGGGAAGACGAGGGTTTGAGCTTTGTCGCCGTTGATTACGGCAGCAACGAAAAGTTCAGCTTGAAAGAGGCGGTTCAGGTTTTGGGCGCGGAATTGATCGGCAAAGAGCTTATTGAAAAATACGGCGGAATGCCTGTTTTTTCAAAATTTTATGATTTAACTACACCGCTTTTTCATCACCTTCATCTTTCCATGGAAGCGGCGGAAAAGGTCGGCAAGCTGGGTAAGCCTGAGTGCTATTATTTCCCGCGCCAGTATGCCAGTCATTCCGGCGAGATGAACGCAACATACTTCGGCTACGATCCCGACACGACACCCGAACAGGTTAAAGAACGCCTGCTCGCTTGGAACAAGGGGGATACACGCATAACGGAACTTTCCCGCGCTTACCGCATTGTGCTTGGTACCGGTTGGTATTCTCCTCCCGGCGTGCTGCACGCTGCCGGTTCTGTTCTAACTTATGAGCTTAACTGGAATGGCGATGTCAACTCCGTACACGAAAACGTGGTTTCGGGCGCGACATACCCCCGCGGCTTCCTTAACGGTGAATGTCCGAACGATAAGAAAGACGATATTGACTATATTTTTAGTCTTATGGATTGGGAAAAGAACACAGACCCGCACTATAAAAAGCATTTTTCCCGTCCGCCTAAGATTGTTGTGTCGAATAGCGATTACGACGAAAATTGGATTTCCTACGCAAACGACGGCTATTTTAGCGCCAAGGAGCTTTCGGTAAAACCGGGTAAATCCGTAACTATAAAAGAGCCTTGCGCATTCGGCGTTATAGTAACGCAGGGACACGGAAAACTCGGCGCGCACCTATGCGAAGCTCCTATCATGCTCCGTTTTGGTCAGCAGAGCGCCGATGAATTCTTTGTTTCAGAAGATGCTGCAAAGAAAGGTATTACAATTATAAACAATAGTCCGGTAGAGCCGCTTGTTATGTTAAAATCTTTTGGTCCAAATCATAGCGAAGCGCCAAAGGCGAATTAGATTATGACTTATTTAATGGCACTAGATGCGGGTACCGGCAGTGTAAGGGCGGTTATTTTTGATGAAAACGGAAATCAGGTTTCGTGCAGTCAAAGAGAGTGGCAGCACCGCGAAGACCCAAAGTACCCGGGCAGTATGGATTTTGATTGGGCAGCAAATTGGAGCCTTGCCTGCCGCTGCGTTAAGGATGCGCTTGCGGAAAGCGGGCTAAAATCGTCGCAGATTGCCGCCGTCTCTACAACTTGTATGCGTGAAGGCATAGTCCTGTACGATGCGGCAGGTAAGGAAATTTGGGCTTGTGCCAATGTCGATGCTCGTGCCGGAGATGAAACCGCCGAGCTAAAACGCATATCGCCGGAACTTGAAAAAGAGCTTTACATTGAATCCGGTCAAACTTTTGCGCTAAGCGCCCTGCCCCGCCTGCTTTGGGTAAAAAATAAACTTCCTGAAGTTTACAAAAAGATTACCCGTATAGGAATGTTCAATGACTGGCTTATCTATAAACTATCCGGCGTACTTGCCGTTGAGCCTAGTAATGGTTCTACAACCGGACTGTTCGATCTGCAAACACGTACTTGGGATAAAACCATTGCCCGCCGCTGCGGATTAAAGGATGATATATTCCCCGATGTAATCGAGAGCGGGGTTATCGTATCCAAAGTGTCTGCGGAGGGCGCATCTAGTTCCGGTCTTGCCGAAGGTACCCCGTTGGTAGTCGGCGGCGGAGATTGTCAGCTTGGTACGATAGGAGTCGGGGTTGTCAATGTAAACGAGGCGGCAGTTTTCGGAGGAAGTTTTTGGCAGTACGAGTACAATACCGGAACAGGTGCCGCTTCGCCTAAATGTGATGTCCGTGTAAACTGCCACGCAATACCGGAAATGTGGCAGTACGAAGCGTTGGCTTTTAATCCCGGACTTCTTATGCGCTGGTACCGCGATGCCTTCTGTCAGGAAGAAAAACGCATTGCATTGGAAAACAAAACCGATCCCTACGCGCTTATGGATACGGAGGCTGCGAAAATTCCTGCCGGATGCCATGGTTTGATCTGTACTTTTTCCGATGTTATGAACTATATAGCTTGGCGGCACGCCGCGCCGAGTTTTTTGAATTTTTCGTTGGATCCTGACAAATTCAACAAGTATACGTTCTACCGTGCGATTATGGAGAATACGGCTCTTGTTACACTTGGTCATCTAAAGCTTGTGGAAAATGCCGTAGGAAAAAGACCGGACAGAATAGTTTTTGCGGGAGGGGCGGCAAAAAGCCGTGTTTGGTCTCAAATACTTGCCGATGTGCTTGAAATTCCTGTTCAGGTTCCGGCGGTTAAAGAAGCTACGGCTCTAGGCGCGGCTTTGATAGCCGGAAAAGGCATAGGACTGTACAACGATATAAAGACGGCTGCCGGTAAACTTGCCAAAATTGAATATGAATTCAAACCGGATTCAGGAAATATAGAAGTGTACCACAAGGCATATAGTAACTGGCGGGCTGCTTACGAACCTCAGCTTAAATTGAGTGATGAAAAAGTTACCAAATATATGTGGTCTGCGCCCGGATTATAAGATTATAGTAGGAGGATAAAGAGAAATATTATGTTTATAGTTGATGAAAAAGACAGAGAGTACCGTAATGGAGACAGCGGGCCTAAGTACCTTATGCAGGGGCCGCGCTCTAATTTTGCCGTTGTTCAGTTCATGGCAGGACAGGATTTCCGCGCCCATTATCACAATGTGATGGAGGAAAACTTCTACATACTTGAAGGTTCCGTAACTATTGTTGTTGACGATGTACCGCACAAACTTACAAAGGGACAGTTCATTCATATTGAGCCGGGGGAGGTTCATTATGTTATAAACAATTCAAATGCGCCTATGCGGATGATTTCGAGCCTTGCCCCGTATCAGGAAAAAGACAAGATCGAAGTGGACAACCCAAAAGTATAAGGGGGAATAATATAAAACACATCACTTATGTAGATTTCACTAGCTACTGTGGTATAATGAGGGTATGGACGATGTGGTAAAGTTCAGGCAGTCAGCTTTTAAGCATGGAATAACAGAAGCGGATATACGCCATGCCTTTGAAACTATGAAATATGACGCACAGTTTGACGAGCCTGATACGGAAAATACACATTTGCTCATCGGATTTGACAGAAACGCAAACCTCATCGAAGTGCTTTATAATCCAATTGATGCGAATTCGGTACGAGTATTCCATGCGATGAAGTGCAGAAATTCATTTTTAGCTTTGCTTGATTAGGAGGAATACGTATGGCAGACATAACAGAAGAAGAAGCGGAAGTCTTGGACGAGCGATGGACAAAAGCCACTCCGCGTTTAAAGCCAAATGGATCGGGATTTATCAGCCGTCGCAATGCACGCCTTATGGGACTTGACGACCTTTCGATGGATTACCTAATGACCAAGTCGGAAGCGACAAAGAAATCTCCAGCTCAAATTATTGGCGAGCTTATCCGTGAAAAAATAGCGGTTAGCCTCTAATGGTAACATTAGTAAACTACTGCCAATCGGCGCGGGTTCTATCGGGTGTACCGGTTGTGTTTACTCCGAACAGAAAGCCGGTTATAAGATAGATACCGGTTGAGATAAACAAAACAAGGTTAAACCCGGATGATACAGAAATAAGCCTTGCAAGCGCGCTGCCCGCTACGGAAAGTCCGCCGTTCATTCCCCATGCCCATGGGAGAAGCGCTGGTTTGTTTTCCTGCAGACTGTCAAGACCGTTAGGATATGGAACGCCCATAAAAAACGAAACAGGAGCGGCAATAAGTATACAAATCATTATACGCCAAAAATAAGAGTTTACGTTTAATAATGAAAGTACCGTATCAATATAAAAAACATAAAACAAAAGTATCAAGGCAATAAAAATACATGAAACAAGCACAACAGTTTTTCTAACACGCTTTAAATATCCGCTTGCAATATTACCCAGAGCAGAAAATATTAACATGATCGTAATAACAATACTTGTAGAATATGTTGGGTTTGAAAGAAACAATCCCAGCCGCTGAATTAGATATATCTCTACAAGCATATAACCTAAGCCCAGACCGGCGTAGTATAATATTACACCTAACGTTTTAAACGGTGAATTTTGATCTATTGATGCCTGTTGTTTTCTTTTTATAAAAAAGAGCGGGACGATAATCACAATAAAGCCAAAGAGACATGCTTGAAATAACATTCCAAGCAGTAAGAGGTAACCCCATTCTTCGGATACCGATTCTATGTGACGTAAGTATATAGGCAATAACTTTAATTTTAAAAAACCTGAATAATACGGACGTTGATCGGTAATTTCCCGGATGTCAAAAATATATCTATTCTCGATGTTCTTTTTTGAAAAAGAAAACATTTGCGGTAATGCCGAACGGTACATATCCGTATTTGAATAGCTCCGTTCATTTTCGCCGTAATGTCCTTCAAACTGGCGGCGGTATGAACTCATTAGAAAATCTACACTATGCTCTTTTAACTGGACGTTTGGTGAATAATATAGATCAAATGAGCGGGATTCAACAAAATTGGTTAACGTTTTTAATTCTTCTTTGGTAAACGGAGTTTTGCGTACCAAAATTGTAGTTGTTGACATAAAAAGTCCAAAAGAAAAAAAACACTCCTCCGCATCTTGTATTTTTAATTCTCTCATGGCGCAAGAAATCGAGTTGGAAAGTTTTAACACATTACGCGGAGGATTAAGCTTATCCCATACGGTAATTGATAGAATACCATTGCGGCTCAATGACGAAATATACTGTTTGAATGCCTCAACCGTCCATTTAAAATCCTCATGTACCGGATAGCCGCCGGAATCATTCAAACCCACAGAATCAACAAGACTCAACTCAATTAAGTCATAATAATTTTTGCGCGATGCGCACCAATCGCGTCCTTCACCCTGAATAACTTTTACATTAGGCTCCGTTAAAAGTCCGCCGGTAAACCGTGTTATGTTTGGATCATACTTTAGAATATTTATCACTTCGGATGAAGGTTCCAGAATATCAATCTTTCTTGCATCATTATAACGTGCAATCTGCGTGTTAATACCGCCGCTTAAATTTACCAAAAGAACATTAGGCTCTGAAAGCAGGGTATACGGAGCCGTCATAGGCAGATAGTCCATATACTCTTTTTCATTGTCGCGTAAATAACCCATTATCCCGATAGGGCCCGAACCGTCAATGAAAAGCCCCCAATACGGCTGTTCCGGCATATTATGAATGTTAAGCGCCGCATTGTCGGAAAGTCCCGGCGCAAAGTGAAAATATTTTGAATAGTAGACGTGATACTCTCCGCTTGGCGCATAAGAATGATGTACCAGTTTTGAATCCGGGTATTTACGTACATAGCTGATTGCTTTTAACTCGGATACATGTATGCCGCCCCATTGCAGTATAACAAATGAAGAAATTATAGTAGTTAAAAAAAAAGCAATAAAATGACATACAGATATTTCTATTTTGTTTGTTAATTCATTTTTTACCAAACAAATAAACAAAGCTCCTGCGGCGGAAACAAAAATAACCGGAAGCAAAAGAAAATCCGGAGGTATAAAAAACATAAAAGCAACAATAAAAAAACCGCCGACACCGGAACCAAGCATATTCCAAAAGTACACTTTTTGTATTTTACTGCGCTGGGAAATAAACATTATTCCTACAAATGCAGCATTGATAAAAAACGGCACGCCGTAGATGAGATAATACAAGGCTATGTACCACAACTGTTTCCAATCCTGTGCAAGCAGCACCGGATTGAAAGGAACACGCTGGGCGGCAATAACGGAAAACGCCATAACCGGCGCCATAGAAAGAGCGCAAACCTGAAGTATACTATCCGAATGTGCCTCAACCCAATCGGAAAAAACCGTTAAAATAATGCCGGAAAGCCCTACACCCAACAGTGCGGCGGAGATAACCAGCGACCCGAACGATGACCAGCCGCCTACGGAAAATACACGCATAACGAACAATTCAAACGAAATGCCCGCTACCGAGATAAAAAACAAAGCGGCAAGTTTTATGCTTTTCATTCGGTTTTAAAGACTTCAGCCGCTAGGCAGCAGCCCTGAAAGATAATTTTGTAAGGACCTGCTGAATTCTTCTTTAATCTTTTTTTCCGCTCCTTGATATGCGCGTGTATCCGCTTCGCTTTGCGTTAGGGCGCCTTCACGATCATTGATATTGAACGGAATTAGAACCGTATCTGTTTTTGTATCTTTTAGGTCGGCATCGATCACATACCGGGAGAATTTATTTTTGTTACCGGGATACTCTACCGGATCGATTTTTACTTTGACATTTAGTGAATAACGCGAGCTGCTGTTTCCTGTTCTAAATCCTGAACCTGAAAGAATACCGGCAAATGCGGATTTTATACGTCCGCCTGAATCTTTATCTACCGCTACTTGTACCGGAATAGCCGCGGCTAGATTTTTCGCCTCGACACGGTAATCGGCGCCTGTTTTTAAGCCGGATTTTCGGTTAGCGCCGCCTAATAGAGCAAGGACGGTGGCAAAAACGCCGTTGGCATCGGCGGTTACTGCCGCAGCTTGATAATTTATAACAGCATCAATGCTGTCTTTTGCAGCGCCGGAGGTAAGCCTATCGATCAATTTAAGATTGGCATCGATCAATGACGAATACAACTGCGCACATTTTTGTTTGTCCATTACGGCAACAGCATAGTACGTTCTGGTTTTGGTGTCGTTCCATACATTATCAATTTCCGCTCCGATAAGAGCGTTCATTGAAGAAGAAAGCGCTACGGTCTGCGAGGTTTCCTGTCCGGCAACAATATTCGATGAGCCGTTTTTTATAAGCTCTTTGTAGGTTTCAACCGATTTAATTTCGTTGGTTACAGACTGTCCGAAAAAACCTGAAAGATTGCCGAAAGCGTTTGCTTCGGCTGTTTGGCGTGTGTTTCCCATGCCGACAGCGGATACGTAGTAATTTTTGTCGTATACCGTATCGCTCTTGTCTACCCAGTTTGGTTTACCATTTTTGTCTGTTGTAATTACAGGTACCGGAGCGTTTGAAACAGGCGCTGTTGTTTTTTCGGGAACTGTTGCCGCTGTTTTTTCCTGAACGGCTGCCGCCGGTTTTTCGGGAACTGCTGCCGCACCCTCGCTTTTTACCTGAGTTTGATTCTGTTGGACGGTTGGCGCACCGCCTGAAAAAGCTTGATCCATACGGGACTGTGCGGCAGCGCTTCTAGCCGCCGCATCATTTAATTTTGAGGTGCTGCCGGAAGTAGTATCATTTACTTTTGGGACACTGTTACCCTGCACAGACTGTTCGGGTTCTACGGACGCACAGCCGGTTACAAGCAAAAAGATAACCAGCGGTATAAAAACTATCTTTGATAATGACATAATATTAATTCCTTCACCGGCATCTAAAATGTGTTATCCATTCTTTCCTGCGCGTCTTTCGCGTAATCCCGCGAGCGGTCTAATTTTTCATTTGCCTTTTGTTGTTTTGTAACACAGCTTCCTAATAACAAAGCGCATACTAACAATGTTGTTAATTTAATAATCATAGCTTTCATATTTTTATTCTCCTAAATATTGTTCCGGTAATCATTTAGCTACTGCCAATGTCCACACTGAATTGTCTTTTGGATCTATCCATATTTCAATAACAAAAAACTCACGTAAAGTCCCGCTGCTTTTTTCGATGCTGACGTTTGACGCAAGTGTCGTGCCGCTTATTTCGTAAGCGTCATGCTTTGTCTGCATTTCGCTTTTTACCCGTGTAATTAACGCGCCTGCCGCACTTTTGTAGGATGCCATAATTGAATCGGAATAGTACCTGTATGCGTCCGACTGGCCAACCGCCGCCATATACCCCGATATTGAGGCGGGCGGCGAACTTATCCACGCGGGTCCCCGTCTTTTTATAAAAGCAGATTCATATTCGACAAAGAGCGGTATTTCTGTTTGAAGATGAACACGGACAAAGGCATTATTTTTTTCTATAAACACATCGGTTTCTTTATCAAAAACAAATGAGTCTATATACTTTTGGTACCCCGTATCATAGCTAAGGTCGATCTGTCTGCTAAAGTACTGATCAAAACGTCCTAATCCTTCGTTGTCTATCGAAAGGGATTGTACGGTAACGCCGTAAAACATCGCCGCTTTTTTTGCCGCGTCGTCTAACGCGGCGGCAATGGTATCTTCTGTTCTACGTTGTAACGGCGCTACCCCGATAATGACTAAATCACCTGAAACCGGTTTTGAATCCCAATGCTTTTGTTTAAACAGCTCCGCCATGTCTTGCCGTCCGGCCCTTTTTGCGCTGCCGTCATACGGCATTGGCTGCTCTTGAACAAACATAGTGCCGCAAGCCGACAACGCTAAACACAACAATAAGTGCGGGGGTAGCGTAAGCCCCCACAGCCGTGAAGCGGCGAGGAGGCTGGAGCGCAGGGGGGTGAACCCCCTCCTTAAAACATTAAACGGCACTGAAAAAAATCACTTATTTATCGACTACCTGAACATCTTCCGCAGCCATCTTGGCGAACGCGGCTTCCATTCTAGTCTGCGCATCGAAGGCTTTCATCGCGCTGTTGTTAAGTTTAGCTTGCGCGGCGGCTTCGTTTATCTCGTTGGCTACATCTGATTTGCTCATAGAAACGACAACCCAGTAGGTACCGTCGGAACCTTGATCCTGCGCTATAACTGTGGCGCCGGTGAGTCTTGATTTGGAAAGGGCCTGGGTGATGTTCTCCTGAAAGTTTACCGCTGTTTCGGGGGAACCTTCGGATTCAGCCGTATAATCGGTAACCATGTTTTTGATCATTGTGTTTAGCTGGCGTGAAAGTTCCGCACGGGCGCGGGTATTTGCCGTTGTCAACGACATGCTGATGCTGGACATTTTTGCCGCACCGATGGCGATAAGCTCATCCTGACCTGCTCCCATTAGTGCCTTCTGAACAAAATCCGGCACACTGGAACCGTTTACTTTTCTGGGCGCGGCATTGTTAGCCGCCTCCGCCGCCTGAGAACCGCTCTTGACCGATGGCTTTGAGGCACACGATACGGCGGTAATAACTGCCGCCACACATAAAATCGCTAGTAACTTCTTCATATAAACTCCATTTTTTTACGGCATTTAGCCGTTTTTATTTTGCGCTTAAAGCGCTTAAAGCAGAACCTGCTTTTGAATAAACCACCGATAGCGTATATAGTTACGATACTATAATTTTATTTTTGGACGAACGATCACTTTTTTTATTTCGTTGTTATCGCCTTCCCAAAGAATACGGTTTGTTTCTGTATTGGTTAAGGTTGCCTTGACGAAATAAGAACGGACAGTTTGATTACCGGAACTGTCTACGATTGAATTAACTTCGCCTGAAAGCATAAAGTCTGCGGCAGCTTCCCTGCCTATACCAACCGAGTTGGCGGCATTACCTGCGTTCTGATCTTCCCGCTCGGCGCGTATATCCTCCCGTGCCTTACCGCCTTCGACAAACGCAAAGACACCACCGTTGATGATGCTTGTCCGCATCATGTTGGCGATTATCTGTGTATTGATATGCTCGCTGCTGTTATTGCGAAAAGTTCCGACAATAACGGTAGGATGTTCCCCCTTGTTTTTCCGTCCGTAATCGCTCACAAAATCCGTAACCTGCTTTGCCTTCTCCATCTTATCAATTAGGCTGTCGGCAACAGTACGCACATCCGTATCGTTCCAGTAACCGCTTAAATCAATGGCAGTATCCGTGCTTACCCTTGTTACTTTAGGCGATGAGGCGCATGAAACAAGCCCAAACAAAAGAACCAGCGATAGCAACACCGGTGTGTTGTGTTTTATCAACAAGTTCCACCTAAAACTCATAATAAATATATACCGGATTATGGGAATTCTTTCAAGAGGCATACCTAAGCAGCACCGTTTCAAATATTTTTGCAAAGTCTGCGGGTTTAACTTGTTCCGCGTTGTATTTCAAATTTGAACCTGCCATAGAAAACCAGTGTGCAAAACTCATATTCTTGTTTATATTCGCAAGCGCTATTGCCGTCTTTCTTATCTTTATATCTTTCGCAGCTTCAAGCCATGAGTAAAGATCATCCTGAAAATCGCTTATAATAAAAAAAGCAGAATCATCGTCAAAATATTTTTTGCAGTATTCAATACCGTGCGACAGAATTGTACTGCCGCCGGCGGTAATTTCTATAAGATCGTCTAACGAGCGGTCGGAACACAGTGAATCCGACCAGCATATAAGCCTGCTCTTTTTTTTGTTAAAAACGCCTTCCGCGCCTACTATAGTTCTAACAACACTTTTTAGAAAATTAACGGGAATACTGCCCGATACATCCAGCAAAATGAACAGCGCTGCCGGACGGCTGTCGGCAATTTTAAGGCGGCGCGGTACAAGAGTTTGATTATCAAATTTGTTACGATTTATGTTATAAACAATATCTGTTTTTATACGTTTCTTTTTTTCTATAATGCTGCGTTCACGTAAGATTGTTAAAAGTTCTTTTGTGTCCGAACATTCGCTTACAGAATACGATGACGCCGCTCCGGTTATATGCGAAGTTCTGCCTACTTTAATATCATTATCAAAAGGATTTTCTTTGTTTTCTATAATCGTTTTGCAGCTTTGATAAAGTTCTTTAAGATTGTCCTGCGTTTTTTTTTCTGCATTATAACTTGTAATATCTCCGGTCTTTATTTTTTTACCTTCCCCGCTTCCTATATCATCAAGTGATGACTTCATATCGCGGCATAGAAAAACCATATAGCTTGTCCAATCAAGTCCCAATGGCCAGCCCGGTTTTGGGTAGCACAAAGCTGTGTCATTGCGTATAACGCAGTCATTTTCCATAAGCAAGTTTTTTGCCGTATCCCAATCATCTTTAAATAGTTTGCTGTTAATTTCCATAGATTTTGCAATTCCCGAAAAACGGTCAAAAATGTATTTTGAATAATAGCCTAAGCGTTGGGCAGTATTTTTTTCTTCCGGCAGCCGTAAAAAAATCAGTGATATGTTTTTTTTAAAAAAGCTGTCAAATAAGCGCATTTGCGTGTTCGGCAGTAAAAAATGATTGTAGAGGATATGTCCCTTTTCCCTAAGATCGCATACCAATTTGCAGTGATCTCCCATTTTTTTATTCAAATAAACACAGTACTCGCCGCGAAGCGCCCTAAAAGAATATGATACAATGTTTGTACTAATATCGTTTAAATTCTTTTCAATGTATGATATTTCTATTCCAAGCGAATTCAAAACTGTGCTTATTTCTTCGTACCGACACGGTTTCCAATCATCTGGAAGTTTTAAACTGTTTTCCGGCGCTGTCATTTATTATTATTTTAACATTGAATTGAGCATATCTTCTTTTAATTCTTTATACGCTTCTTGAATTAGGCGCAGATCATTTTTTATTTTTGTGTCATTATTTTTTGATAACACATCAAGGAGATAATCAAGACGCTGCATATCATCTACAAAATTAAAAACTTGATCCGAACCGGATGTAAGGCTTTGCTTTACAATTTCAACTTTTTCTTTTTCAAGCCCGTAGCATTTTTCGATGTGACGGAGGAGCAGGTCAAGGTGTTTTTCATTATCTTTTGAAAAAACATCAGACTCGTTGTATAGTATCCAAAGATTGACTGCTTCCGCCGTAGTTTTTCCGGAAAAATCTAATTCTAAATTTGGCACGCCCTTTTTTTCATTTATGGCTGGATTTTCTTGAAGCAAAGCGTATAGTCTTTTCCAAAGTGTTTCTAAACTTTTTAAGTATGTCTTTTGCTGCATTTCGCTGAATGAATTCATTCCAAGCCCTGCAAGGCCAAAAACCATATTGATCATTATAGTTTCATGGCGTTCTATCGTCATTCCAAACCGTAAAAACGAAAGCATGATCTTATAAAGATAGTATAGGGTTCTACCCGTAATAAAATTGTATACAAAGCGGGTATCGCTTTCGTATATATTATTCAGCATTTGATTATTTATATCTAAGGCAGAACCATTTTCGTTTTTGTTTTCTTCAAATGAATCAAAAATAGTTGTAAATAATTTTTTAAGCCCATCCTTTAGCGCATCTTTTTTTTCTTGTGTAAGTTCTGTTTTTTGATAAACAACTATATCTTTTACTCGTTGATTTTCGTCCTGTAAGAATTCATCCAAGAAAGCTTTGCTGCTTTCGTACTGTAAATTAACCAAACAAAAACGGTTTAGGATAGGAGCCATGATATTAAAAAAAACAGGTATATTCTGTTTGTAGTTTGCCGCGGCTATAACCAATGTTGAATCCGGAAGTTTTTTGTTATACCCTATAGTTCTGTCAAAAACTAATTGCAGCATTGCGCCTTGAACATTTTCCTGAACTGTGCTTATTTCATCCAAAAAAGCAGCGAATGTATTTTTTGTTTTTCATGTTCAATGCGTTTAAGCTACTGTTTTTTTTTTTTTTTTTTTTTTAAATGATCCGGCGACCACC
>BNVA01000019.1 GCA_025997755.1 Spirochaetia bacterium
GGGGACTATTACCCTAAATGAAGGAGGAACGCTTTATGTCTATGTCGGTGCTAAAGGCGGTGCCGGAGGAGATATAGGTAACGGTAAAGGCGGTTTGGGCGGATACAATGGCGGCGGTAAGGGCGGTGATGGTACGAGAAGCGGTAATATCCTCTGGAGCGGCGGCAGTGGCGGCGGTGGCGCTTCCGATGTCCGTGTAGTAGGCGGCGCTTGGAATAATGAAGCCGGTCTAAAATCCCGCATCATCGTTGCAGGCGGCGGCGGCGGTTTCGGTGGCGGTGCTGGCGGTGAAGGCGGCGGAATAAATGGCGGGGCCAGTACCGGCGGCTATCAACCGATGGCAGGCGCGACCCAGAACGATGGCGGCGATTTCGGCAAAGGCACGGATGGCGGCAATGGTAATGGACAGAGCAGGGCGGCAGAAGGACGCGGCGCAGGCGGCGGCGGTTACTATGGCGGCAGAGGCGTGCCGACAGGAACTGGAATGAATCAATATGGTTCAGGCTCCGGCGGCTCAGGCTACGTCAAAGGTTTACCGGTAACGCCCGGCCATTCAGCCATGATGTCCAATGCACCGGAATTTACGGGTTTAACATTTACAGGCGGTGTAACAACAGCCGGACTAAACACAGGCAACGGCAAGGTGGTTATAACCTTCATACCTGATTAAAAAATAGATAACGGCTTATGATAAAGAAGGCTAGGTACTATTCCCTAAGGGGATGGTACCTAGCCTTTTTTGTATAAGAGATCACAGAAGGTAAATTGAATTTTTATTTCTTTTCTCTGTGATCTTTGTGATCTCCTATGTTAAATTATTTACGATCGCAATCGGGCGATTTCTTCCCTAAGCCGTTCGTTCTCCTGTTCCTTTTTTTGATTTTCAAGCCGTAACTGCTCGCGCTCGGCACTGCCTTTTTCTATGCCCTTGGAAAGACCTTCCTCTCTACCTGCTGAAAGTCCGCTTTCGCGGGCATCGGTCATCATAGCGCGGAGGTCGGCACGCCACATCGCTTTTTTCTCCGCTATCATTCGGTGCCGCTCGAAAAATGATAGCTTTTTTACCTGCACTGCGATTTCTTTTACTTCGGGGTGTTTCTTTGCCAACATATCAAAGTCCTCCTTGCGCTTACATTTAAAGCACTGCAAAAACGGCCAAACTGCCTTACCGTCATCTTCTTTCGGTAGTTTGCTTAATTCAATTGTAACTATTTTCATCAAATCTGTAAATTGTTCGCCGTCTTTTTTGTTGTTCATTGTCCAAGTATTAAGATAGTCCGGCGAGGCAAACCCAAGTGAATGGTTGCAGATTACAATGCAGATGGTTTCCTGTATTTTGCCGTGATCAAAACCGCTTTTTAGTTGTTCGGCTATCAATTTTGCCAGATAATACACCACACGCTTTCGCATAACGCTAAGAAACTCAATCTGAAGCTCGACATTGATCACCTTTTTGCTCCTGGTGAGTACTTTTACGTCCAAGATGCCCATTTTGTCATTTTTCCACAACCGCTTTAAAAAAGGGTCTACGATGGTAAGCCCCGCGTATTCCTCGTGCGGCAGGTCTAGGATGGTTTTTAAAAGGCTTTCCAGATTTTTGATATTTTTTTGATCGCCAAAGACAAGTTTAAAAACATAATCGTTTAGCAGGGATACTAACTCATTTTCCATAACGCCTCCATATAGATTTAGTACCCTATGTACGGCGAAATTCCGCATAACGCTTGTATGGCAGGAGATTTTTTGTGGTTTGTTCGTGTGGTTAGTGGTTAGTGGTTAAATTCTTGGCGTTTTGTAACTTTTACACATTTGCTATATGCCGCTTGACAGTGCGGCGATTAACACTTTCAATTAAATAATGCAGTATACTGGTGCGCAAATATTGATAGAAGCCCTCGTAGAACAAGGCGTGGATACTGTTTTCGGGTATCCGGGCGGGGCGGTTCTTTTTATTTATGATGAGCTTTACAAAAACAAGGACAGGATACGGCATATCTTGGTAAGCCACGAACAGCACGCCGCCCATGCGGCCGACGGCTATGCGCGTTCTACCGGCAAGGTTGGGGTCTGCATTGCGACTTCGGGTCCTGGCGCGACTAACCTTGTTACAGGTATCGCTACGGCGTATATGGATTCGGTGCCGCTTGTAGCCATAACAGGAAATGTTACAACTAATCTTTTGGGCAAGGACAGTTTTCAAGAGGTTGATATTGCTGGTATCACCATGCCGGTTGTAAAACACAACTGGATTGTAAAAGATGTTTCCCAGCTTGCGGAAATAATCCGTGAAGCATTCATCGTAGCCCGTTCCGGTCGTCCGGGACCTGTGTTAATCGACATACCAAAGGATATTACGGCGAATACGGCGGAATGGCATAGCAAATCACAGCTTGACGTCGCGGATTCTTCGATTGCCCAGCGTGCAAAGCGGCTTTCCGAGCGCAATACCCGCAAGACTTTTTCGGCAAATGACATAGAGAAGACAGTTTTAATGTTGAACGAGGCAAAATTTCCCATGATCTATGCCGGCGGCGGGGTGATTATTTCCGATGCTTGCGTGGAATTACGGAACTTTGCGGAAAAAATAAGCTCGCCCGTCGCTCTAAGTTTGATGGCACAGGGCGCGTTGAGCCATGAACACCCACTTTGTACCGGCATGATCGGTATGCACGGAACGGTTGCTTCAAACAAGGCGGTGCAAAAATCAGACCTGCTAATAGCCATAGGGGCGCGTTTTTCCGACCGCGTTATAAGCCGTGCCGATCATTTTGCAAAAAATGCCAAAATACTACAGCTTGACATAGACTCGGCAGAGATAAACAAAAACATTCCCACCGCCTTTTCCGTTGTCGGCGATATAAAACTCATTCTAAAAAAGGTGATGGAAAAACTTGCCCCCCAGCCGCCAAAAACCGCTTGGATTTCTGAGGTGGAGGCATGGAAAAAAAAGGTGCCCAAGGCAAATTACAGGGCGGCGGCGCTTCACCCGCGTTTTATCGTAGAGGAGACCGCGAAGATTCTTGGCATGGAAACGATTGCCGTTACGGATGTGGGGCAGCATCAGATGTGGGCGGCTCAATTTTTTCCGTTTTGCAAACCGCGCACTTTTTTAAGCTCCGGCGGGCTTGGAACCATGGGTTACGGGCTTGGCGCGGCTCTTGGAGCAAAGACGGCAAACCCCAAAAAGCCGGTCGTGCTGTTCACAGGCGACGGCTCCTTCCGCATGAACTGTGCCGAGCTTGGAACCCTTGCCTTTTACAAAATGCCCGTCCTTGTGGTTATTTTTAATAACATCGTGCTTGGAATGGTGCGGCAATGGCAGAATCTTTTTCACGGTAAACGTTATTCGCAAACCATACTCGACCGTCCGCCGGATTTTGTCAAACTTGCCGACGCCTACGGAGTTTCGGGCTACAGCGCCGACAGCGAAGCCTCATTTTTGGAAGCGTTAAAATCCGCCGCCGCAGACAACGCAAAAGGAATTTCCGCGCTGATAGACGCACATATAGACATGGACGAGATGGTTTTGCCCATGGTGCCCGGCGGCAAACCAATCGACGAACAGATTTTGTGAGTACAGACAGCGTGGTTGTAAATTAGGGGCGCGTTGTATACTCTTAGCGTATGCCCAATATAGACACCATACGGAATTTTTGTATTATTGCACACATTGATCATGGGAAGTCCACGCTTGCCGACCGTTTGATTCAAAAGGTGAATTTGGTAGAAGACCGCAACTTTCAGGATCAGATTCTTGATACCATGGATATTGAGCGTGAACGTGGAATAACTATAAAAAGTCAGGCTGTAACAATTCCATGGACGGGGACGGACGGCAAAATTTATGAGTTGAATTTTGTTGATACGCCCGGACACGTTGACTTTACCTATGAGGTTTCGCGGGCTATAAGCTCCTGCGAAGGGGCGCTGCTGCTTGTTGATGCGACACAGGGTGTGCAGGCTCAGACCCTTTCAAATATGTTTTTGGCTATGGAGCATGATCTTGAAATCGTACCGGTGATCAACAAGATCGATATGGCGGCAGCCGACATAAACGCTACGAAAGCGCAGATCGACAAGGATCTGGGGCTTGATGCCGACAACGCACTGCTGGTTTCGGCACGGCAGGGAACGGGTATTGACGAATTGTTTGAGGCTATCGTTAAACGAATTCCTCCGCCTAAAGGAAATTCAGACGATCCGTTACGCGCAATTATTTTTGACTGCCATTATGATCCTTACCGGGGCGTTGTCGTACATCTTCGTTTATTTGACGGACGTATAAAACGCGGAATGAAGATTCGTTTTATGTCAAACGGATCTGAATATGAAGTTGAAAGTTTGGGGTTATTCAAAATTGTGTTATGCGAAGCCGATGAACTTTCGGCAGGCAGCGTGGGTTATATAATAGCCGGTATAAAAACCGTAAGCGATGTTCGGGTAGGAGATACGGTTACCGGAGCGGAAAAACCGTGTGCAGAGCCTCTGCCGGGTTTTCGGGAAGTAAAACCCGTTGTGTTTTCCTCAATATACCCTGTGGATTCAAACGATTATGAAGAATTGCAGACCAGCTTGGAAAAATTAAAATTAAATGATGCATCGCTTATATACGAAAAGGATTCTTCCGCCGCATTGGGTTTCGGCTTCCGCTGCGGTTTTTTGGGGCTGCTTCATCTTGAAGTAATAGAAGAACGCCTTGAGAGAGAATTCAATCAGTCAATAATTTTTACGGCGCCATCTGTAAAATACAAAGTTAAACTAACACGAGGCAAGGAAGTGTTTATTGACAATCCTACGGATTATCCCGACGAGGGGCAGGTTGAAAGCGCCGAAGAACCTTATATCCGCGCCTCAGTTATAACGCCCGCAGTTTATCTTGGAAATATTATGTCGCTCTGTCTTGATAAACGAGGCATTCAAACAAATATGACTTACATGGACGAAAAGCGTGTTGAGATAATTTACGATATGCCGTTAGCCGAAGTTTTATTTGACTTTTATGATAAGTTAAAAAGTATCAGCCGCGGTTACGCTTCGTTTGATTATGATATTACCGGTTACAAACCAACGCAGCTTGCAAAACTTGACATACTGTTGAACGGTAAGCCGGTTGATGCTCTCTCTCAACTTGTGTTTAAGGAACGCGCTCAAAGCCGCGCCCGCATTGTCTGTGAACGTCTTAAAGATGAGATACCGCGTCAACAATTTAAGATACCGATACAGGGCGCAATAGGGAGTCAGGTAATCGCCCGCGAAACCATCAACGCATTGCGTAAAGATGTTCTTGCAAAATGTTACGGCGGCGACGTTACGCGCAAGCGCAAGCTGCTGGAAAAACAAAAAGAGGGCAAGAAACGTATGCGTATGGTGGGCGATGTTGAATTACCGCAGTCGGCGTTCCTTGCCGTCCTCAAAACAAAAGATGATTAACGCGGGTCTATTCATAAACCTTAATTGTTAAACTGCAATATTACTCCGGCATTTCCAGAAGTTTTATTTCAGACAAAGGCGCGCCGATACCCTGCAAGTCACCATACATACCGCAGATATTTTTTGCAAACCGTTCAAGCTGCCCCCTGCGTTTTCCCCATATTTTTTCCATTGCGTTTCGCTCCGCATCTAAATCTTTTTGCATTTCGCTGTATGCTTCCACGATAGCCTCTACACGCTGCTTAAACTGAGTACCGCTCACGTAGGTAAACACCATTTCGGCTTTACTTTCCCTGCCTTCGTTAAGTGATTTTACCGCTGCCGCAGATTTCAACGTTTCGCGCAATGCAACAGCAAGAGGCGCAATGTATTTTATATGCGTTATCCAAATACCGTGCCTTATACCAAAAGTTTCTACATCATCCGGCAGCGTCTCGGACGCAATAATCGCCAACTCGGACTGACAATCGCGTTGATCTTCTTTTAACTTATCGATCCATGATTTTTGCCATGTCTTAGTTCGTTTAAGTTCCCAAATAATTTTACCCGCAGCCTTGCCGGAAGGAAGCCGCACGGTTTGAATAATATCCGCGCCTTTTTTCCCCTTAGGCACCGGATCAATATCATCACCTAAAAATTCATTTCTTAACAAATCTTCAATTTCTAACTCAAGCGTTTCACCTTGAAGCTGACCAGAATTCTGCGCAGCTTTTTTTTGAGCTTCTTTCATTTGTATTTCTAAATCATTTATAACTTTTTGTTTTTCTTTTAATTTTTGATCGTACTCAGCTTCAATAATTTCCTGAGCCTTTGCCGCCGCCGCCTTTTTTTCTTCCGCAAGTTTTTTATCAAATTCGATTTCCTTTTTCCGCAAATCCTCTTTATGCTCTATTTCTTTCTGCAATGCCTCTTTTTCTTTTTGCCTATAAACATCCATCTCGGCATTTTTCTTTTCAAGTTCCGCGTCTAATCTTTTTGAAAATTCTATTTCGCGCGCGTGCTCTTGTTCCTTAAAGAGGCGTTCTTTTTCCAACAACGCCTTTTCTTTTTCATGGACAGCCTCCAATCCCTTAGCCGCCTCTTGCTGTTGTTTTTCATAACGCGCCTTGTATTTTTCTTCGATCTCTTTTTCCGCCGCTTGAACCTTCTTATCATTTTGAGACTTCAACTCTGCCGCCTGCTTCGCGTAATCCTGCTCAAACTTAGCCTTGTACGTTTCCTCCAGTTGATGCGTAATCACATCAGCCAGAGGAAACTCTTTTTTACAAAACGGACAAATAATACTGTTCTCCATAAGATACCCCCAACAAAATTATAGATCGAAATATCCTATTTTAAATATATCATGCCGCTTGGTCGTATAATGACGGATCAGGAAAAATTTTCGCCCTAGTTACCACACGAATTTTTTGGTACGCTTTTTTATTATGGATGTTTCCCGCTGCACGGAAGATAAGTACAAGGCTGTGGCTGCCAAGTTCGAGGCGCAGAAAATCGCGTTCTCGCCTTTGAGCTTTCAGGCTGTTCAGGCGATGCTGGAACTGGGAGTGCTTAAAAACATTTCGGATTCAGGGGAAAAAGGGCTTACCAAAGAAGAAATAGCCGAAAAATGCGGGATTTCATCTTACGGAGCGGGACTTTTAGCCGATACGGGTCTGGTTTTAAAGGTTTTGCGTTTAAATCCACAAGATTTAAGCCGTTTTGTTCTTGGAAAGATAGGTTTTTTTCTGTTGGAAGACGAGCTTACAAGGGTAAACTTCAATTTTGTCCGTGATGTCTGCTATAAGGGCGCTTTTTTTCTTGCCGCTTCCATAAAAGAAGGCAAACCACGGGGACTTTCCGTTTTTGGTGACAAGTGGAACACCGTATACGAGGCTCTTTCCGAATTACCGCAGGAGGTAAAAAAGAGCTGGTTTGAGTTTGATCATTTTTATTCCGATCTGGTTTTTAAACACGCCCTGCCCATAGTTTTTGAGAAAAAACTGAACGCCGGTGTTGTAAGGCATATTTTTGACCTTGGCGGCAATACGGCAAAATGGGCAATTTGCTGCTGTAAATACAACGCCAACGCAAAAGTTACCGTACTCGACCTGCCCGGACAAACGGAGCTTGCCAGAAAAAACGCAAAGGCTGCGGGTTTTGAAGCGCGTATAGACACCATCGACCTTGATATTCTGTCGCCCGATTCGGAGTTTCCGCCTTGTCCAGACATCGTTTGGATGAGTCAGTTTTTAGATTGTTTTTCGATACGCGATATAACAAAGATCGCAGCAAAAATCGCAAAAGCCGCATCGGAAAAAACAAGGGTCTACGTGCTTGAGCCGTTAATTGATATGCAGAGGTTTGAGGCTGCGGAGTTTTCTCTTACCGCCTCGTCTCTCTATTTTACCTGCATTGCCAACGGAAAAAGCCGTATGTACCGCTACGGGGAACTAAAAAGCGCCGTCGAGGCGGCGGGCTTTGAGCTTGAATGTGCGCATCACAATCTTGCTGCAAACAGCTATTCACTTTTAAAATTCAGACCGGCTATTAGAAGGGAAGATCGCCCGGTATGAGTAACATTCGCATAACGCGTTATGCGTCATTTATGGCGGCAGACCCAAAAGAACCGCGCCTTGAATGGGCAGACAAACTTTTCCGCCGCCGCCTTAGTCTTTTAAGCCGTATGACCTGTCAGGTTATATACGATCTGTTACCGGTTGCGCCTAACGAGAAAATAACGTTTCTGTCGTTCCGGGGCGAGATAGTTCAGCAATTCAACATATACGATATGATTTTTAACGACGAGATAAGACCTGCGGCTTTTTCAAGTTCCGTATTCAACAACGCACCGGCACAGGCGAGTATAGCGTTATCCTTACGCGCCGGTTATACGGCAATTTATCCCTGCAGCTTTTACTCCGGTTTTACTGCCGCCGCCGCACCGCTGCTTTCAGGCGAGGAAGAAAAAACGATTTTTGTTTATGCCGACGAAAATCCTCCGCCGGAATACGAGAAACTTTGCACGGAGCGTTGGACGCCGTTTGCCTTTGCTGCGGAGCTTTCACGGAGCGAAGGCGCATCCGTTATACGCATAGAAAAAAACAACAGCAGCCTCTTATCCGCAGAAAATTTTCTTAGCTTTCTTAACAAAAACAAGGCGCTTAAATAAAATGGGGACTGTTTTAAACCGTATGCTTTACATTTACAGGGTTGCTGCAAAATTGTTTTGCTTTATTTTATTCGGGTTTGGAACATTGATCCTTATTATTTTTGTTTTCCCTTGTATGTCATTTTTTATTAAACCAAAAGAAAGGTTTCAAAGGGATGGAAGGCGTACCGTAAGCGCAACATGGCATTTTTTTTGCACCGTAATGAAAATTGTAAAAGTTACAGACATTAAAGTTGATAACCCGGCGGCATATAAAAATTTACGCTCAAAAATTATTGTTGCAAATCACCCTTCGCTTCTTGATGTTGTGATCATCATATCGCTAATCCCTAATGCCAACTGCATAGTGAACGGCGCACTCCTTAAAAACATCGTAGGCGGCGTAGTACGCCGTTTGTATATTTCAAACACACTTGATTTTGAAACACTCTGCGATGAATGTAACAAAACATTAAACGAGGGAAACTGCCTTGTGATATTCCCCGAAGGCAGCCGCACGCCAAGGGAAGGATATTTGCCTTTAAAACGCGACGCGGCGCGGCTTTCGATACTAACCGGTAAACCTATAATTCCCATTCACATAGGCGGTAACGACAAGTACGGGCTTGGAAAACACGAGCCTTTAATAAGTTTTAACAGGACAGAAAAATACATTTATACGATAGAAGTCAAAGAAGAAATAAGCCCGCAGCTTTACGCCGGGCTGCCCGCCTCTCTTGCCGCCCGAAGGATAACGGGCGACATAGAAAAGGCAATATTTTGATGGTGTGCGCTAATACTTTCACGGTAAATTATTTTGAAATCAACCCTACGTGCGCCTAACGGCTTTTAAAAGAGCGCCGCGTTCGATCACCGTCCAAACCGGACGTCCGTGCGGGCAATGCGGATCGGGTAACGCGAGAGCTTCTTTTGCAAGGGACAACGCAGACTCATCATCAATATAAGTACCGTCACGAACCGCCGCATGACAAGCCACAGTAGCCGCCCACCGCTCGGCAATACTTTCGCTTGCTGTTCTTAGTTCAAGTATCTCTTGGACAGTTTGCGAATCACTAAGCCGCCATAGAACAGGCAGGGCTTCTATACGCCAATCGCCGCCGCCGCCTGAGATAACCACCCCAAGGCTTTTTAATGCCTCACGACGGCTTTCAAGAAATCTGTCGTCTTCCGCGCTCTCGGTGTTAAAAGGAATTGGAATCAGTAATTCCTGACGCGGGATAGGAGCGGAAAGCAGTTTGTTGTATAAGATACGCTCGTGAGCGGCGTGTTGATCTATCACAAACAGACTTTCGCCGCGTTCCACAAGAATAAAAAGATCAAAGAGCCGCCCGGTCAACTTTACGCCGCCCGGCACTTCTTCATTGCCGACTTCGCCTGCATCGTTTAGCTCGTTTGTCCCGTAGGCAGGCTCTTGGACATCGGAGACCGCCCAAACCGGACTTTCAACAGCGTAACCGGTATAATTCCCCGGTTTTTCAACCGGCAAAACCGGCTTAGGGTGCGGAAATACTAAAAATTCTTCCGCAGAGGTTTCCCTGCTTGATTTAGCGCCGTAATTCCTCAAAAAATTACGCAAACATGAGCTTATTGAATGATGAATCGCCCCGGCATCGGAAAACCGCGCCTCTCTTTTTGCAGGATGAATATTAAAATCCGCTAAGGCAGGGTCAATTTCTATAAAAACCGCGCCTACAGGGTGGGTTCCGTTCGGAAACCAGCCCTGTGTCCCGAATTCGAGCGCTTGCTGAAGGGAAAAATCATTTATTCGCCTGCCATTTGCAAAAATAAACTGCTGCCGCCTGTCATTTCTGAATAATTCCGGTCCTCCAATGATTATTGATGCCGAAAAACCCTCTCCGTTAGCCGCAATTTCGTGCAGGAACAGTGTTTTATTCGCCATTTCCACATCAGGTTGAAGAAAAGCCGCCGCGAACCTGTCTTTTAAGCTATCTGTCTTGGGCAAAAAGATCTTTAATTTGCCATCCTGAAAAAACCGGAATTGAAAATCAGGAAAAGCCGCCGCTTTTTCCAAAAATACCTGCTTACAAAGCTGCGCCTCGCTGCCTTCGCGTTTTAAAAAACGCTTACGGGCTGGAATATTGTCAAAAAGCGAAAAAGCGCGGACACTTGTTCCCCGCTGCCGCCGCGCCGGTTCTATCACAGGCTCATTATCAAGCGAATCCGTTAAAAGCTGCCACGCTTCCTGTCCGTTATGCGACGTAACAATTTCGATACGCGCCACAGCCGCCGCAGACGACAACGCCTCGCCCCGAAAACCCAATGTCCTTGCCGTTTTAAGATCATCAACACCGCGTATCTTGCTTGTCGCGTGTGTAACACAAGCCAATGCAAGATCAGCCTTGTTCATACCGGAGCCGTCATCAACCACTTCAATACGTTTTATACCGCCGCCCTCTATCAAAACATCAATGTTAAGACCACCCGCGTCAATAGCGTTATCAATTAACTCGCGCACAAGAGACGCCGGTCTGTCTATCACCTCGCCCGCCGCTATCTTCCTAGCCTCCGCAGGCGGTAGTATGTGGATCATATTACACTCATACTATTTTTATTTGTTTATTTTATGAAGGGGGAAAGCCCCCTACACTCCAAAGGTTGCTGCGCAACGCTTTTCCGCTACCCCCGCAATTTTTTGCGCCGCGCCCTTGACACTCGCCGCCGCCCTAATATAGAGTGAATTCACGTTTGAAAACGGGCCGTTAGCTCAGCTGGTAGAGCAGCAGACTCTTAATCTGCGGGTCGAGTGTTCGATCCACTCACGGCTCAAATATAAGTTGTTTACAGATAAAGACTTATAGACAAAAAAATGATGGTGAGCGGAAATACCGTAGCTATGCAAAATTCGATATGAGAAAAGGTTCTGTATCCAGATATGGTGTTCCATACCCAACCGTACATCGCACGGTTGGGCGCCCATTTTTTAGTGATCAACTTACAGCAAGACATAAAAACAGAGCTTTGCGCATCTATTGATAAGCGGTTTAGTAAATTTTTTGTTAATGTCCCGCTAGACTAGGGCGTGGATGCCTTGGATTTTTCAAGAAAATAGCTTAATATCTTTACAAAGAAGGTAATTATGTATGCAACAGAATTTGAAACAACTGTATTAGAAGATGGTAAAATTGAAATCCCAATAGAGTACCGAAACCCCGCGTCTCGGATAAAGGTCATAATACTACAAAACAGCGTGCAAAAGCGCTCCGTAGAATCCGGAGATGGTTTTGGGGCACTTGCACATTTGGCAAATCCTGAACACTGGAATAAAGAACGTGGCGCATGGAAAAAAGTGGCGGTAAAAAAATATGTGTCTCATTGCCGCCAATATCATTCTGCGTTATCTGTTCACTGATAATCCTGCTATGAGCCAAAAAGCAAAAGATATTATCAAAAATAAAGAGGTTTTAATACTTACACAAGTTATTGCGGAGACAATTTATGTTGCAGAGGGTGTATACAATGCCACACGGCAGGAAATTGTTAACTCGCTTTTTACTATTATGTCATTTGACAATGTTTATCTTGAACATGACAACATCGTTACTATGGCACTTAACGAATATGCTATGACAAAACTAGATTTTGTTGATGTTTTACTTTACGCTTACAATCAACAGACAGGTTTACAAGTTGAGACTTTTGATAGTGATTTACGCAAAAAATTAGCATCAAACTAAAAAAATGAAAAACTCGCGCTCACATCTCAACGATTAAAGCGCCGGTTTTGGGAGCGCGGCGCGGTAGCTTGTAACTCATCTGTTTTAAGTCTATTCTAAATATGGTATGAAAGTTTGGGTTAAACTTTTTATAGGCTCTGTTTTGGGCTTTATTCTTGGGATGCTTCTGCCCGAAGCAAATCCTACAGTGAATAAAATTATTGAGTTCTTGCAAAAGTTGGCGTTGGGAGCCGGACGGTATACTGCCGCTCCTATACTTGTTTTTTCACTTACCATTGGAATATATGAATTGCGTCAAGACGGAAGGTTTTGGCGGCTGGTGTTTCGTACTATTTTGATTTTAGCGGCGGTATCGGCAGCGATGATAGTTTTGGGCATTACTGCGGCTTTAGTCTTTTCCCCTGAACGTATCCCGATTTTATTGGATCAAAGCGCGGAGGAAATCGTTTTTAATCCGGCTCAGAATATCTTGAACATATTCCCGTCAAATATGTTTGCTGTTTTTTCCGGGGATGGGATTTATCTATTCCCGTTATGCGTTTTAGCTTTTTTTATTGCGCTTGGTTTA
The DNA here is from genome assembly GCA_025997755.1 of Spirochaetia bacterium. Next base: position 12,845 of record BNVA01000019.1, read on the forward strand.
AGTTACGACAAAAACTACACAAAACCGGTTCTTTTATTTATTGATTCTTTATCAAGAATATTTTTTCATATTACAACATTTTTTTCGGAAATCTTTGGTTTGTTGATCATCATAATGGCGGCATACTGGGCTGTTCAATACAAGTCTATAGTCAATGTATCAGTTTTTAAATCTATCATAAAGTTGTTATTGATATTTAGTTTTATCGTGGGATTTTTAATTCTGCCTCTGCTGCTTTTTCTTTTAAAGAAAAAACAAAAACCATGGAAGACGCTTTATGCAGTACTTGGACCTGCTATATCCGCTTTTTTCTCCGGCGATTTAGTTTTTAACATTCCTGTTTTGTTTATGCACATAAAAGAAAATCTTGGAATTAACAGAAGGTCTGGAAGCGTTACAGTTGCTTTGTGGTCAACATTCGGACGGGGCGGAAGCGCTATGGTGGCGGTTGTTTCTTTTATCGTTATACTAAAATCATATTCCAGTTTGGGAATTGCGTTTAACGACATAATTACTATAGGCCTGCACACACTCCTGTTGTCTTTTCTTCTTGCGGGGAATTCGTCTAACGCGGTTTATATAGCGCTTGCGGCGCTTTGTTCCGGTTATGGTCACGGGTTTGAAACAGGGTATCTTATTTTAAAACCAATAGCGTTTTATCTTATATCAATTGGAACATTTCTTGATGTAATAATAATAGCGTTAGGCTCGTATACGGTCGCTGTGTTAAGCGGTTTTTATGAAGAACGCAGCATGAAAAGATTTATCTAAAAAGGCAGGTAAAGATGAAAAAGACGGCATTATTTCTTATTGCGGCGCTGCTTCTAAATGGCTGTTTGGGAATGAAAACAGATATTGAGCTTTCTAAAAACGGAAGCGGAAAAATCAGCGTTGAATTTTCTGTTTCTAAGGAAGCGCTTAGTATGGCGGATAATTTCGGACAATCCGGCGGGTCTGACGAAAAACCTGTTATACCCATGGGCAGGGAAGATTTTGAACGCGGTATTGAAGGCATAGCAGGATTAAAAATGACAAGTTTTTCAACAAAAGAAGATGATGTAAACAAAATATTTTTTATTAAAATGAGTTTTACAAATATTGATGCTTTGCTCGCTTATCTGCAAACACAAAATGGAGTCGCATCTTTCAAAAAAGATGGTAACAAAAGCGTACTGACCTTTTCTTTTTCCGCTGATGAACAGCCGGTAGACCCGCAGATAAAAGGTATCGTTCCTTTCTTGTTTGCCGGTTACTACATGGATTTTGGGATTACCTTGCCGGAAAAATGTGATGTAGTTTGTTTCGACGCTAACGGTTTAAAGATCGATAAACCGCAGGTAGGCGAAATAAGCGTTAATAATAAAACCGCTCAATTTAAGGTGCCTATGGGCGATCTTATTTCATCTGCCACCCCTGTCAAGATGCAGATAACATGGTAGTTTTAAAGCCGTACGATCTTTGATTTTGTAAGTACCTCTGCACCGCTTTCCGTGAGGAGTACATCGTTTTCATAGCGGCAGCCGCCCAGCAGCGGATCGTAAAGCCCCGGCTCTATGGTAAATACCATGCCGGGTAAAAGCGTATCCATGTTTTCGTTTCGATTACGCAGGTATGGCGCTTCGTGTGCCTGCAGGCCTATACCGTGTCCAAGTCCGTGCGGCATGGATAGTTTTGATTTTTTAAAGAAAGTATCCACTGCGGCGGCAATATTTTTACAGCTTGCCCCGTTTTTTACTTTTGACAGCGCAAGGTCAAATGCTTCGGAAATAAGATCAAGGCGTTTTTCCTGTTCTTTTTTAAGCGTCCCGCGTGCAAAAGTCATCGTAACGTCACTGGTGTATCCTTTGTATACAACGCCAAAATCCAAAATAGAGAGCCCCTTGTCGGCAAAAATACCGCTTGTGTAGGCTGGAAACGCATGTATGCCGAAACTACGCGCAGATCCTGCCGCTAATGTAGTAAAGCCTGTGCCTTCGCAGCCTAACTTTCGGCATTCCCCTTCAATGAACAGTGCAACATCGGACTCTGTTTTTAGCACATTTTTCACGACATTTTTTTCGATTAGATTTATAATTTCATTGGTTATACTGGATAATTCGCGGTATATTCTAATCTCCTCCTCATCCTTAACACTCCTAAGCCGTGTTACCTCTGCACAGGCTCCATCTGAACGGCATATAACGTCAAAATCGGAAAGCGCCTCAACATATTTTAAAAAATCCGTATATGACGTACAAGCGGGTATTTCAATTTTACTTCCATTCGGCAGCTTAAAAAATGATACGGCGGCGCGGAGTGCATTTACCGGATTAAGCATGAACTCGGTGTAAGGCAGTACGTGGTCAACTTGCGCATAACAAGCCGCCATATTAGTATCCCAAGCAACTAGCAGGGATTTTTTATCGGCGGAGAGGAATAGCAATGCGTCCGAAGGCTGCCCCGACATCCAGCGAACGGCGTTATCCCTTCTATGCTCGCTATCCTCAAACATCAATAGCCTTATATCTTCATTCTTCATCCATTCGTATAACTTTTCACGCCGCTCTATAAGACTCATTACATTCCTCTATTCGTCCTTTTCCTCAACTTTGAATGCTTCCGCCGCCTTGATTACATCTTCGGCTGTACGTCCGGAAATCGGACTGTAATGGCTGAATTCTATACCAAAAGAACCTGTGCCGCTTGTGATTGACCGCAGGTCGATTGAATAGCGCAGAAGCTCTGAATGCGGAACTTGAGCGCGTATCTCTTCTATTCCGCCGCCTATCGAGGATTGTCCCTGTATTTTGCCGCGCTTGCCGGAAAGGTCGCTCATTACATCGCCTAAGTACTTGCCTTCAACAAAAACCGTAAGGTTCATCACGGGTTCAAGCAAGGTGGGAGCTGCTTGTTTCATGGATTCGCGGAAGGCGTTCCTTGCGGCAAGTTTAAAAGCCAATTCCGATGAGTCTACGGGGTGATACTTGCCGTCAACTATTTTTACTTCGACATCGACAGTAGGATAACCTGCCAATACGCCGCGCGCCATGCCTTCGGCAATACCTTTTTCCACACCGGGGATATAGTTTTTCGGAACAGCCCCGCCGAAGATCGCATTTTCAAACTTATACATATCTCCCCTGGGTAATGGTGCAATTTCCAGCACAACTTTGCCGTATTGACCATGCCCGCCGGTTTGTTTTTTGTGGGTATATTCAGCGCCCGCCTTTTTTGTGATCGTTTCCCGATAGGCAACGCGGGGCACTGCCGTCTCGACATCAATTTTAAGGTTTGATTTTGCCTTATCCAAAATCATGTTTATATGAAGCTCGCCCATGCCGGAGATAACGCGCTCTTTTGTTTCGGCGTTAAACTCATAGCGGAAGGTTTTGTCTTCCTCTGCCGCGCGTACAAGAAAATCACCTAATTTATCATCATTTTTCTTTTCCAATGCGTGTACGGAAACCGAATGTACAGGGGATGGCAGCCTGAGCGGCAGGAATTTCCAGCCCGGATCGGCGGTTGCTATGGTGTCGTTAGTTTTGAGCGTCGCAGTTTTTGTCATAATGCCTATGTCGCCGGCGAATAGTTCCTTTACCTCTTCCAATTTTTTACCGGTGCAGGTGTAGAGCTTGCCGACACGCTCGCGCTTATTCTCGGTACAATTATAAATATCGGAATCGGTGCTTATCTTGCCGGTTATAACCTTTATATACGAAAGTTTTCCTGAAAATTGATCGTAGGTCGTTTTTATCACAAGAGCGCTTAATGGAATTGATGAGTCAATGGGAACTTCTTTTTCGCCGCCCTCTTTATCTATGGCAATGTCTTTTGCCTTGTCCGGTGAGGGGCTTATGCTGTTCATAAAATCAAGGAAGGGGATCAACCCTGAATTGTTTAATGCCGAGCTTGCAAAGACAGGCAGGAATTTGTTTTGTTTTAACGCGCCTGCAAGACCAGCGCAGATTTCGTCAGGCTCCAACGAGCCGAGCAGGATGTACTTTTCCATGAGTATTTCGTCGCCGTCGGCTGCAGCCTCGATCAGTTTAAGCCGGGCATCTAATGCCGCTTCCTTGTATTCCGCCGGAATATCGGAAGCCTTTTCCACTGCCTGTCCGCCTGCAAGATATGCCTTTTCACGCAGCGCATCAATAACGCCGGTGTAACCGTTCTTGTTCATAGGGATTGTAACAGGAATAGGCTGCATCTTGAATTTTTCTTTTATGTCTGCGAGCGTCCTGTCAAAATCTGCCTTGCCATCGTCTAATTTTGTAATAAAGATGCCCCGAGGCTTTTTCCTCTCCTCAAGATTGCGCCACAGCTTTATCGTTTCGATTTGAACGCCGCTGCGCCCATCTACGGCAAGCATGGCAAATTCAGACGCGCGGAAAGTTAGGATAACATCACCTATAAAGTCGGAAGCGCCGGGCGTATCAAATATATTGATCTTTTTGCCGTCTTGCTCAATATGAGCCAAAGCCGCATGAATCGAAATTTTCCGCTCAATTTCTTCCGGTGTCGAGGAACTAATGGTTTTGCCGGACTCAACTACTTCCGGTTTTACTATAGCGCCGCCTGCGAAACACAGCCGTTCAAACAAGGTTGTTTTACCCGTCCCGCCGTGTCCCGCGATAGAAACATTTTTGATTAAATCACTTGTAAATGCCATACTAATACCCCCCTTGATATATTTTACACTTAATGCCGGACAAGATTTTCTTTAAACCCCGGCACCGTAAAAATTATATCATATAGAAAGTTATTTGTAAGGTATTTCCGAATTTTCCCTGAATTTTACAATCCAGATGACATTAGGCTTTTCTCATGTTAAAGTAAACAGCCTACGGTTTTGCTGTAGGCGCCGTAACTTGTTATGAAAAATTTATTCTTATTGGTTATTTTGATGTTATGTGCATCTTCTCTGCAGTCTTTTGAATTGTATATAGGTGCCGAACTGGGTTTTGGAAAATCCCTTTGGGTAGGTTCGGAATACGATGATTTTCTTTCCCTTAACGACAATGTTGATACGAAATTAAGCAGAGGTTTTATCACTCACTTTGGTTTTTTTACCGAAGGCTCACATCAAGGTTTGTTTGCTGTTTTTGGTGCGGGAAGGGGTCCGCACATCGTTTATCTTGGAATTCAGTATGATTTTTATTTTCTAGAAGATTATACCGAGGACTTTAAACTTGGTATTTCTGCAGGACTTGGAATAGGTTTTGGATTGTCTAAAATCGTAGATAATACCGTCCCATTTGGATTATCGCCTTATCTGCAATTAGGGGTGCCTATTTATTGTGTAAAGAAAATTGTTATGGTACAGCCTTTTGTAAGTTACTATTTGGGGACTGGGGTTGATTTTACATCCGATGACAAAGGAAATATCAAAGGCTTTTCTAATGATTTTGGTTATGATTGGAGAGCCGGAATAACGCTAGGTTTTGATATAATAAAATATATCAAAGCCCTAAGGCATTAAAAATGAAAACCCACAGCCTTGTTCTGTGGGTTTTATTATAAGTTGTTAGTTAGATGCGGTTACCCTATAGGGCGCCAAATAATCCCTTGGCTCTTTCAAGCCAATTACGCCGCCGTCCATCGTATAAATGTTTAAATACGGCAGAAATGGTGTGGCGCCTTCTAC
>BNVA01000020.1:0-2500 GCA_025997755.1 Spirochaetia bacterium
GCAAAAAAAAGCCCGGCAACTACCTACTTTCCCACACCTCAGGGGCGCAGTATCATCGGCGTAAGAAGGCTTAACTTCCGTGTTCGGAATGGGAACGGGTGTAACACTTCCACAATAATCACCAGGCATAAAAAACAAAGTTTAATGTTGGGGGGCGTATATTTCGGAACAATAATATGGTCAAGACGCACGGTAGATTAGTATTGGTCGGCTGAACACATTACTATGCTTAGACCTCCAACCTATCGACCAGCTAGTCTGGCTGGTACCTTTAGAGGGGTAAAACCCCTAGGGAAAGTTAATCTTGAGGCGGGCTTCCCACTTAGATGCCTTCAGCGGTTATCCCTTCCCGACGTAGCTACTCTGCACTTGCCCTTGGCAGGACAACAGATACACCAGAGGTCAGTCCATTTCGGTCCTCTCGTACTAAAAACAGCTCCTCTCAACTTTCCAACGCCCATGGCAGATAGGGACCGAACTGTCTCGCGACGTTCTGAACCCAGCTCACGTACCGCTTTAATTGGCGAACAGCCAAACCCTTGGGACCTGCTTCAGCCCCAGGATGCGATGAGCCGACATCGAGGTGCCAAACCTTCCCGTCGATGTGAACTCTTGGGGAAGATCAGCCTGTTATCCCCGGAGTACCTTTTATCCGTTAAGTGACGGCGCTTCCACTCGCTACCGCCAGATCACTAAGACCTACTTTCGTACCTGCTCGACCTGTCAGTCTCGCAGTCAAGCTCCCTTGTGCCTTTACACTCGTATCCTGATTTCCAACCAGGACGAGGGAACCTTCGCGCACCTCCGTTACTCTTTGGGAGGCGACCGCCCCAGTCAAACTGCCTGCCTATCATTGTCCCCTATCCGGCTTCACGGACAGGGTTAGAAACCTAATCAAATAAGGGTGGTATTTCACCGTCGGCTCCGCTCAAGCTAACGCCCAAGTTTCATAGCCTCCCACCTATCCTACACATATTTAACCAAGTCCCCATGATAAGTTACAGTGAAGGTTCACGGGGTCTTTCCGTCTAACCACGGGTAACCGGCTTCTTTACCGGTACATAAATTTCACCGAGTCTCGCGTTGAGACAGCTCCCAGATCGTTACACCTTTCGTGCGGGTCGGAACTTACCCGACAAGGAATTTCGCTACCTTAGGACCGTTATAGTTACGGCCGCCGTTTACTGGGGCTTCGGTTCACAGCTTCGCCTTGCGGCTAACCGCTCCCCTTAACCTTCCAGCACCGGGCAGGTGTCAGCCCCTATACGTCTCATTGCTGATTGGCAGAGGCCTGTGTTTTTGGTAAACAGTCGCCTGGGACTGCTTTATGTTACCACTCTTAACCTATTTCTAAACTAAGCATGGCCGCACTTCTTCCGAAGTTACGTGCGCATTTTGCCGAGTTCCTTAACGCGAGTTCTCTCGAGCGCCTTAGATTTCTCATCTCGCCTACCTGTGTCGGTTTGCGGTACGGTTTTGTTCAGCCTAACTTTAGAGATTATTTCTTGACGCCTTGACTACGCCCGCTTCGCTTTGCTTGCGCTCCACTCGCTGTCATAACTTACCTCAAAGTGCGGATTTGCCTGCACCTCTCAACGGCTCGTTACTTCGACCGGGAACAACCGTCGCCCGGCCGGGTTTCACCTCACGTGTCATCCCTTCAATACTGAACAAAGTACTGGAATATGAACCAGTTTCCCATCGGCTACGGCTTTCGCCCTCGTCTTAGGGGCCGACTTACCCTGGGCAGATGACCTTTACCCAGGAATCCTTAGGCTTTCGGCGGACGGGGATCTCACCCGTCTTTTCGTATACTTATACCTGCATTCTCTCTTCCACTCCCTCCAGCGCACTTTACAATGCACCTTCTTCAGTCTGTGGAATGCTCCCCTACCGTCCTAACATAAATGCTAGAACCCGTAGCTTCGGTTTATCGCTTAGCCCCGTTACATTGTCTGCGCTTAATTACTCGACCAGTGAGCTATTACGCACTCTTTTAAGGAATGGCTGCTTCTAAGCCAACCTCCTGGCTGTCTTCGCAATTAAACATCATTTTACACTTAGCGATAATTTGGGACCTTAGCTGACGGTCTGGGCTGTTTCCCTCTCGACTACGAACCTTGTCGCCCGCAGTCTCACTCCCGACCGTTGTCTACTGACATTCGGAGTTTGATTGGGTTTGGTAGGCGGTGAAGCCCCCTAGTCCATCCAGTGCTCTACCTTCAGTAGATTTGATCGAGGCTGTCCCTCAAGGCATTTCGGGGAGAGCCAGCTATTTCCAAGTTTGTTTAGCCTTTCACTCCGAGTCACAAGTCATCCCTGCCTTTTTTAACAGACTAGGGTTCGGTCCTCCACTGCGTTTTACCGCAGCTTCAACCTGCTCATAACTAGATCACTTGGCTTCGGGTCTACGACAACGAACTATATCCCGCCCTTTTCAGACTCGGTTTCCCTACGGCTCCGGCTCTTCTTAAGCCTTAACCTCGCTCGCTATCGTAAC
>BNVA01000020.1:5000-18388 GCA_025997755.1 Spirochaetia bacterium
CCCAAAGTTATTTCTAACTCCAAGCTGAATACCATTTTGAGCCGCCTTTGCCGCCTCCTCTTCCGAAGAGGTCTTTCAGACGGGTGCGTAACAGACTTTAAGTCCATTACGCTGGAAGTTTCAACTTATATTTCAAAACTTCCCTGCTAACTGCATAAACAGTTAGCTAATACGCTTCGTCTAGCTGCTTTACCAGCAGCTAAACCGGCTGCATAAAACTTTTCGTTTTATACTTCGCCTAGCCGCTTGTACACGGCTAGGTCTTTTTTCCTCTGACTACCTAATTTGTTACCCTATAACAACTTAACCGCTATCATAAGTTAACAGATTAGGCAGTCAGACTCCCCTTCCCTATGCCGGATCCCCCTTTAGGAAACTCCGGCGTAATGCCAAATATCACGCGGGACTTCTTACGGCCCCTCCGCACCTAAAAAAATGCCTTCCAAAGGCAACCCTCTAGGCGCAGGTTTGATACTACACCAGTTTAAAAATTCGTGTCAACCGGTAATCGGTACTTTTTTATAAAAATTCTCGATTTTTTGCAGACGCCCTATCAGGCGGTATCAAACTTCTCTTCTTTTCTCTTTGCAAGACCCTCGCGGACCCGACTCCCTTAATCTATCAACTTTATATTTTTTTGTCAAGGGATATGGGCGATACAAGAATCGAACTTGTGGCCTCCAGCGTGTCATACTGGCGCTCTAACCAACTGAGCTAACCGCCCTTGTAAAGACCACCTACCACTCACCTTTACAAATAAGCAGAACTATGGTTGAAAGGTTAAGCGAATGACAAGGTGGTCGTTAACTAACTAATTACACTCTTTCACGTATGACTACGTTTACCTCAATCTTGCCTATAGGTCCCAATTCCATGGGGACTATAAGCGCCTCAACTTTTAACGTATTTGCGATTTCCATATTTTCACCGGAAAATAAAGCCGGAGGCGTAAGGTCAAATTTGAATCCAAGCTCGTGAAGTTTTGTAACAGCTTGAGCCGTGATCATGTTGGCAAGCTCCGTTATTGTGGCTTTTGCCATGTCATCTAACGTTGTAAATGTCTCGCCATAGTTCATTGCACCTGCTACTTTTAAAGCGGTATCTTTGGTCATATCAAAGAGCACACGCCCTTCAACATCACCGGCAAGACCTACCAGCGCAGCCACTCCCATGATCTGCATGGATGCTTCCTTCAGGTAAAGGTCACCGCGCTTTACAACTTCTTCAGGGTTCCTTGCACCATCAGGATTTAAAACCTCTTTTAGAACATTTAATGTGGCTTCAACAAAGGGGTTAATATACTCAACTCTCATTTTGTTCTCCTATTATTAACGTTTTTTCACGTAATCCTTTACGAATGGTTACCAACAGCATAGCACTGTTTAAACAGTCTCTTCACTAATTGCTTTCTAAGCCCCCGTTTTTATAAAGGCAGAAATTTGATCCTTTCCCACAGATTTCCACCCGGGAGAAGAAATTTTTTCATTTGCTCCTAAAATGACAATTCCATTCACTTTGAGCTTTTCTCTGCAATCGGCAAGTACCTTTTCCTGTCCTGCCAAAGTTATAAAGGACAAGGTGTCTCTAACAAACACCATATCTAATTCCGGCAGGGTATTTTCATTCGTAATATCGTGATACTCAAAGACTATTGAATCTTTGATAGAAGCATTAAAGCTATACCCCGTACGTCCCTTGCTTAGAAAAGTCTGACAGTAGTCAGGAACATCCTTCATTTCAAACACCATATTCGGAGCGTTAGCGATTGCCATTATATCGCTGTCATTCGCCCAAATCTTTATATGACCATTAGGATAACGTAGTTTAAGAATACATGCAAGAGAGAAAGATTCATAACCTTTTCCGCAGCCCGCATTCCAAACCTGTATGTTATTCGATGGAAGATCGGGTAGTACAGCTTTTAATTGATAGGCATAATCGGAAGTCCAAAATCTACCGCTGCACGGTGAATAGAATGTTTCAAGGTAAGCCTCCGCATCCTGCTGAGTTTTAAGCTGAATATCGTCGGCGCCGCGTGTTTTACCCCACTCTAAAAGCCGGTTAAAAATCCAATCTTCATTAACATGACTAGGATAGAATTTTTTTAGAGCCGTAAGCTGTTCTTTTATAAACGACAGATTGTCTTCGGAATGAGTTGTATCTTCCGCATCGGGCATACTCGCCTGGGCATCGCTGTAGAATTGCGCATCTTGATCCTGACTAATTTGACCCCGCGGCGCTTGTTTTTCTTCAAGACTCTGCGAAAAAATCCGCAACACATCCAAAATGATGTATAGATCACCCTGCTTTTCAACAACTCCGCTTATAAATTTTATGTTTATATCGCCGAATATGGGGTGCGGCGGCTGAATTTGTTCGGTATTTATGCCCACAACCTTGTCAATCTTATCTACGATAGTTCCGTAAACACGATCTTCAATGTGTAAAATAAGCATATTTTCCTGTCCGTCGGATTTTTTATCGGTTGGCAGGTGAAAAAACATACGCAAGTCTATGATTGGGATAATATCGCCGCGTAAATTATAAACACCGCGAACAAAATTTGCCGCGTTCGGAACAAAGGTAAATTTATCGGCTTTCGCAATTTCCTTTACATTCATAATATCCACGCCGTAATCTTTCCCGCCAAGAGAAAAAGTTACCATCTTAAAGTTGACATTATCAACAAGCTCTTTTTTTTCCTGTAATTCTGAGTTTACCGTCTCTAAATTTTTTAGTTCCATTGTTTTGAGCTTTTTCTCCTTTTTCCTCTTATCTAGTCCGCATCTCGCGCACTTTGCGGTTTTCCATTTCCTTGTGCAGACCCAATTCCAAAAGCTGCCCCACATCAATAATGAGCGAAACGGAACCGTCACCAAGTATGGAGGCACCTGCAATGCCGGGCGAGTTTGTATATTGATCGCGTAAAGGTTTTATTACTACATCTTCTTCTCCGATTAGACTGTCTACCATAAAGCCCATCTTTTTTTCCGCCGTGCCTACTATGACGATAAAGTTATAATCATCACGTTGTTCTGTTTTTATGCCGAAAAGCTGATTCAAACGCAATAGTGAGATAACATCGCTTCTTATATTGAAAACCTCATTATTGTCTATAAGCCTTATGTCCTCAGGCTTTATACGCAGACTTTCAATAACGCTGGTTATTGGTATTGAATAAATTTCCGGTCCTACCCGCACCAGTAGACCCTGTATGATAGCCAAAGTAAGCGGTAATTTGATTATAAACTTGGTTCCCTTACACTTTTCCGAGCTTACAGTAACCGTGCCGTTTAGTTTTTCAATCTGACGGCGCACAACATCAAGACCTACGCCGCGTCCGGATATTGAGGTGATTGTTTTTGCCGTAGAAAAGCCGGGTTCAAATATCAAATTAAAGGCTTCAATATCGGTAAGCATTTTATTCGGGTGGATCAACCCGCGCTCAATAGCCTTATTCTTTACCGCTTCCACGTCAATACCTTTGCCATCGTCGGAAATTTCTATGACGATCATGTTGCCTTCATTTGTCGCCTTTAGAAGCACCATACCCTCTTCCGGCTTACCCGCCGCCTTGCGATCCGCAGGCGACTCTATGCCGTGATCTATGCTGTTTCGGACAGAGTGCATAATAGGGTCAAGCAGGTCTTCAATAACGGATTTGTCAAGCTCCGTTTCTTCACCTTCAATAACCAAGTTTATTTTTTTGCTAAGCGATTTTGAAAGATCGCGGACAAGACGCGGGAACCGGCTGAATATTTGGCTTATGGGCACCATTCTTATGCGCATAACGCCTTCCTGCAGTTCGCCGGTAATACGTCCCAGATTCTGTGAAGTTGATCTGAATTTAACGACATTGGTTTTCAACGACGCTTCGTACGCGTCGAAAAGTGTAAAAATATCACCATATTCTTCGTTTATCTCTTTGCGTACATCTTTTATCGACTTTCCGCCGTGAATTTCTTCGAGATAATCCGGCAGGTGATCAAAAAGATTCTTTACACGGTCACGGTAAAGCGCCTCAAGCGTATGAAGCTCGTTTGTAAGATCGTTAAACTGCATAGATATTTGGTTAAACGTGGCTTTTGTAATAACAGTTTCCGAAACAAGATTTAAAAGATCGTCGATACGCTTTGAATCAACACGAAGTATAGACCCCGCTTCCTTACCTGCCTTCTTGGCATCGGCAGCGGCTCCGCTGTCCGCTTCTTTTGCCGCCGGTTTTGGGGCAGGTGCAGCCTGAGTACTCGCCTCAGGCGCAACTGCCGGAGCAGCGGGCGCAGCTTTTACCGCAGGAGGCGCGGCTTTTACCGCAGGAGCAGACGCGGCTGCAGGTTCACCTTTAAGCAGGGTATTAATATCAACAACATCGGCATCCAATGAAACATCGGGAAGAACAACATATTTTTTTAATGCTTCGGGAGTTTCATTCGAGGCAAGGAAATAATCAACAAGAGGAAAGAAAGTATCGCTATAAAGGGCGTCAAAATCGGGGTTCGTCTTTAGTATGGTGCCTTTTGATTTTATCGAAGCGTAAACCTGTATACCGCCGACGGTATTCATAAGACTCGCTTCGTCCATCTTTACCGATATACGATACACCGGTTGTGCGCCTTCTACCGCCTCCAAAAGTTCGCATATTTCGCTCTCGCTCATGGGGTCCGCAGACACGGAACCGGATGAAGCTGCAACGACCGGAGCAGGAGCTTTTACGGGCGCTGCTGCCGCAGGCGCGGCAGCCTTTGCCTTTGCGGCATTTTTTTTACTTGGAGCGTTATCTGGAAGCAATGTCGAAAGCCGCCCTTCGATAGCCTGCGTATCCTCTTGGTAAATTGCACCTTCCATGCGTTTGCCGAGCATAGCCTTTATTATGTCGATAGCCGCCAAAAGCGTATCAACAACATCTTCGTTTATCACAAGCTGATCCGACCTTATGGCATCAAGCACATCCTCTACAAGGTGTGTAAAGTGCGATAATTCCATCATCTCGACAGTAGCCGCTCCGCCCTTTAGGGTATGCGCCGCACGAAAGATTTCGTCTACGGCATCACGGTTTCCGCCTTCGTTCTCCAGCACAAGAATATTCTGTTCCAGCGTGTCAACCTGCATCTGGGCTTCGCTGAAAAAATCCTTTAGGAGTTCCTCATTATTTGGATCTAAATAATCACTCATTATGCTTTATTTTCGGCTAAATCAGGTTTAAAGTCAAGCTGCGCCGACGCGAGTGCAAGAGGGTATTATACCATATTTCTAAAATATTCTTTTAGTATTTTTTCCATGCCGGATAGTGTTTTTTCACGGTTTATCGCATTACGCAGGTACTCAGCCCAAAAAAAATTACCGCAAAAATAATGAAAAAAACGCCGCGCCCGTGAATAATGAAACTCAGGCGGCTGGTATTTTGCAAGTAGCTCCAAGAATAAAAAAGCGGTACTCTGTAAATCTATTTTTTGCTCGCTAAAGATGTTTTTTGCAGCAGCAAAACACCACGGCTGTTTTATCGCAAGACGCCCCGACATGACAGCATCACAGTCTGTATTTACGGCTTTAGAGCGTAATTCTTCTATCGTTAGTATATCTCCGTTTCCCGCAACCGGAATGGTAAGTTCTTTTTTTAGCATGGAAACGTATTCCCATCTTGCATAGCTTTTGAATTTTTCTTTTGTTGTACGCGGATGCAATGTGATCTGCTCGACGCCTTCGTTTTCAAGCCGCTTACAAAAATTCAAAAGATAGTCAAAGTTGTCTGTCTGCCCTATGCGGAGTTTTACGCTCAATCTGTGATGCCGTACAGCTTTTCGGACAAGTGCTGTCATTGCTGCGGCGGCTTCCGTATTGTTCATCCATGCAGCCCCCGCGCCGGATTTTAAAATTGCCGGAGCGCAGCAGCCCATGTTTATATCTATTCCGGCACATTCGTTTTTATCAAGGATGGCTGCGGCTTTTTCAAGTTGTTCCGGTTTGCCGCCGGCAATTTGATAGACCAGTTTTTCCGGTTTTGGTTCTGAGTCAAGATAGTATTTTTCAAATTGTCCGCCGCCTATTATTCCGCCCGCGCTTATCATTTCTGAATAGTAAAGATCGCATCCGCCGAAGGACTCTACAAGCTCACGAAGAGCGCGGTGACTTAGCTCCGCCATAGGCGCTAAAATCAAGGGAAGCACTTTTAAAATCCCATATAATGCACAAAGTTTTCTTCAAACATCGGGTCGTCGGCCAGTTCAACTTTTTCAATCTTTTTAACAAGCGCTTCCATTTTTTTGCGCAAGCCCGCATTGAGCAAGAGTGCCGTTCCGCCGGATAACGATGTATTACCGGCGAATTCAACTTTACCGGCAAAAGAATCGGGGAGAAGCCCAAGATTGATTAGACTGTTTTCGTTAAGATGATAACCGAAAGAGCCTGCTATTATCACAGAGTCCACTTCCTCCGAGCTTACGTTAAGAGTGTCCAGCAGCATCTCTATGCCGCACCTAACCGCTCCCTTTGCAAGCTGGACCTGGCGGACATCCCGTTGCGAAAGATAAATGTTTTCGGTTATGGGAAACGCGCCGGTACCGTCTTTTTCGTTTATTGGGTAGATTTTAGAAAAACGCCCGCTTTCCTCGATGATGCCGGTTCTAACCAATTCGGCTGTAATATCCAAAAGCCCACTGCCGCAGATACCCTGCGCCGTGCCGCCGCCAATTACAGAAAAGTGAATGTTTCCGCCATCATCAATTTTAAATGATTCTACGGCTCCGTTCATTGCCCGCATACCGCAGGATATGTTCATACCCTCAAAACAGGGTCCGGCTGCGGTTGAGGAGGCGGCTAAAACGCCGTTACGCGAAACCACGATTTCGCCGTTAGTGCCTATGTCGATAAACACGGTAACGCCTTTTCTTTCGGCAAGTCCTGCGGCAAGTATACCCGATGTTATGTCTGCGCCTACATAGCCTGAAATAATCGGCGGCAGGTAGACTAGAGCTTCGTGAGCAAGTCCCAGATCGGGGGCTTCCACATGAGAGCCGCCCCAAATTTTCGGAGTATAAGGAGCTTGCCCCAACGGTGACGGATCGACGCCCACGGCAATATGCAGCATTACCGTATTGCCGCTGTAAACAACTTCATAAATTTTAAGACGATTGATTTCCGTAGATTCCGCTGTCGTGTCTGCCGCCGCCGCGTCCGTAATTTTTGCTATCATACCGGTAATGGTTTCTACAAGGCATGAGCGCATTGTATGTAAGCCATCTGCGGTTGATGCAAATTGTATACGCGATACCACATCTTGCGCATAACGGACTTGCGGATTTAGCGCGGATTCAGAGGCAAGCGTTTTTCCGGTGTTAAGGTCTACAAGGGTAGAAACAAGAGTTGTTGTCCCAATGTCGATAACAATTCCGTAACACGGCGGTTCTTTTTTTATGAATGGATCAAGGTCATAACTAAAATTCTTTCCCTGCGATAATATACGCATAGAACGGTTTTCATTTTGGTAATCACGGATAAGAACATAGGTGTCATCTTCAACTTTAATTTGACAGGCTTGAACTTCCGTAAATTCTGAAGCGCTATTTTTTGCTATTTTGACTGTACATTTTCCGCAGGTTCCGTTTCCGCCGCAAGGCGACTCAATTTCAATACCGGCAGAACGCGCCGCTTCAAGCAACGCGGTTCCGTCAGGTACAGTAACCGTAGCGCCTAAATTTTCTATTTCACCGATGTTGAAAGTTATTAACGGCATCCATCCTCCGATCATCTAAACACACACAAGTGGTTAGATGATAAGAACGGTTTAATAGTTACATCTTACCGAAGATAAGGTTCGGAATGAACAAAACTATATCGGGCAGGAACGTTAGTATCGACAACTCCAATAGTACCGCAAATAAAAACGGCAGCGAATGTAACGTGTATTCTTCAGGCGGACATTCTATGATACCACAAACAGTGTACAGAGCCGAACCGATTGGGGGTGTCATTACGCCTAATGTTACGATAGTCGCCATCAATACGCCGAAGTGCACAGGATCCATACCGACCGATGTTACCATTGGAAGGAATATCGGGGTCAAAAGCAGGAAGTTTACGTTGCTGTCAACGAACATACCGGAAATAAAGAGGAAGCCAAGCATAATCAGCGTTAGCGCTTGCGGATTACTTGTGATGCCGAAGATAAGGCTGCTCATAGCGCTGGGCAGTTGAACCCACGTAATGGCATAGCTGAAAGGTCCCGACATGGCGATAATCAGCATGATTGCGCCGTTATCCTTTAGGGTAGTTATAAGAGCGCCCTTGAAGTTTTCCCAAGTGAGTTCCTTGTAGACAAACTTTCCTATGATAATCGCGTAGGCTACCGCAAACGCGCCGGATTCTGACGCGGTAAAAAGCCCAAAGCGTATACCTACGATAAGGATAAGCGGAAATAGCAATGCCCATACAGAGTCCGAGAGGTTTTCCATAAGCTCTTTAAAGGTTACAGGCGGTAGATCTTTTTTTGGCGGATCGAATTTTTGTATGCGCGAGGTGATCGTTGTTGTCGCCATAAGGAATGCCATCATCAAAATACCGGGGATAATACCGGCGGCAAAGAGACGTCCGATAGAAACTTCGCCTACAAAGCCGAATATGATCAATCCTAAACTTGGCGGTATTGTTGCCGTGATCAGCGCCGTTATGCAGTTTACCGCGCAAATATAGCCTTTTTTATAGCCGAGCCGCATCATTTCAGGACCCAATATGCGTGTTTCCATTGCCGCATCGGCGGTTGCCGAACCTGAAACGCCGCCCATCAGCGTACTCATAACAACGGAAATCTGCGCCGTGCCGCCGTACATCTTGCGGGTTAAAAGGCGGGCAAGACTCAACAAGCGGTTTGTAATGCCGGACACGTTCATCAAGTTACCGGCAAAGATAAAGAAAGGCACCGCGAGGAAGGCAAACGACTGGCTCTGCGCAACAATCAACTGGGCAGGTATTCCCAACGGCAGCATAGGGTTTGACAAAAAGTACGCGATACCGGCAATGCCTATTACAAAGGCTATGGGCATTCCCAAAACAAGGAAAAGGACAAAACAGATGAGTAAGAATGTCATGCTTTTGCCTCCGTATTATTAAAGTTTTTGATACAATTTTTGATTTTAATTATTGATGAAACAATCATAGATGCCGAAGCAAGACAGATACTCAATGTTACTACAGAAAACGGTATCGGCATTGATTGAAATTTGCGAATCCATTCGGAGAATGCAAGGCGCACTCCAAAATAAACGACAAAACAAAGCGCACAAAGTATGATAAGAAATATAAAAATTTCAATTATCTTCTGAAGTTTTTTCGGTAAATTGCGCGTTAAAAGATCAATCCCTATTAGCTGCCCGTCGCGGTATGCACAATCGGCGCCTAAGAATGAAGACCATGCCAACAAAAGCATAGCCAAGTCAATGTTCCAAGACATAGAAACATGGAACATACGCAGAATCGCGGACAGAAAGACAAGGGTTATCAAGAGCATAAAACCTACGCCGGTAATGAAAAGCTCCGCCCTGCAAAGTCCTTTATAAATTTTTCGTATCGAATTCATTGGTAATCCTTTTTTGGATAGGGAGTTTTAGTGTGGGTATATAACGAAAAAAGAGCAGCAAGTAAACTACTCACTGCTCTTATGTGCCACTACTAAAGTCCTAGTTGTTTGAAAAGCTCTTCTTTAAGACCGTCTGATAATTTAAGGTCATTGTTGGTATATAGAGGAGCTACGGCGTTCTGGAATTCGGTAATATTTACCGGATTGATTTTGCCGCCGTTTTTCGTAAAGTTATCGTAATAGCCCTGTTCCTCGCCAGCGATAATTGCTGAATATTTTGCGGAGGTTGCGGTTACAGTGTCAATGAAAATTTTCTTTTCTGCCGCAGGCATTGCGTCGAGCAGTTTTTTACTCACGACAAAAGCGGACTGGAGCATATAATGCTTGGTAATAGCAAGGTTTTTCGTAACTTCATAGAGGCGGTAGCTGTCGCCGGTTGAAGCCTGAATTTCCGTGCCGTCCAGGGATTTTGCCTGAACCGCAGAATAAACTTCCGTTGCGGGTATTGATGTCTGCGCATAACCTAAATATTTGGCGAGCGCGTTACCGATGTTATTGCCGAAGCCGCGTATGCGCAAGCCTCTAAGGTCAGCGACTTTGGTAACCGGTGTGATTGTGTAGAAGTTGCGGAAGCCGTTAAACATATCGGCTATAAGCACTATACCCTGATCCTCAAGCTGTTTCTGCCATTTCTGGTATAGCGCAGTCTGGGGGAGTTTTGCGAGGACTGTGTAGTCGGTAAGGACATAAGGCGCCATGAGAATGTTCATATCGGGGATATTGAACTGGCTGGCAAGGCGTCCGGGATCTGACGGAATTACAAGAGGTGTGCCGTCTACAGCTTGTTTCACAAGATTGTCAGTGTCATTAGATAGAGCGCCGGCGGTAAACACTTTTACATCAAATCTGCCGGTTTTGTTTAATATGTCGGCAACTTCCTTCATCATGCGGCTCTGTCCGGCGGCATCGCCTTCGGTACCGGCAAACGTAACGTTTATCTTTCCGCCCGCTTGTCCCTTTGCAAAAACGGTTCCTGAGACTATAAGCAGCCCAAGACACAAAAGAAATGAACATTTTAGAATTTTCATAAATTCCTCCAAAAAATGATTGTCGCCTCAAAAACGAAACGAACCGACACAAGTATAAACCCGATCCGTTGAATTGTCAAAAAAAACAGCAGAAACTACAAGATTTTTTTATTTACTTATAAGAAATTTTGGTGTAGACTTATTGCGGGTTTTTATACCCTGCTTATTCCTTTCAAAAATTCAAGGAGGTAGAAATTGAGTATTTCGACAAAGGCAATACCGGATTTTGTGTCCGTGCTTGCCGGAAAAGCGCCTGTTCCGGGCGGCGGAGGAGCTTCGGCGCTTGTCGGTGCTGTTGGTACCGCGCTCGGTAATATGGTGGGTTCGCTAACCGTCGGCAAAAAAAAATATGCCGATGTGGAAGGCGAGATAATTAAACTGCAAAAGCAGTGCGATGCGCTGCAAAAAGAGTTGCTTAGTCTTATTGATAAGGATGCCGAGGACTTTGAGCCGCTTTCCAAGGCTTATGGTCTACCGGCAAACACAGACGTGGAAAAAGCCGAAAAAGACAAGATCATGGACAAGTGCATTAAAGATGCCTGTGCGACACCGTTTGTAATCATGCAAAAATGTGCCGAAGGTATCAAAATTTGCGAACAATTTGCAAAAAAAGGCAGTAAACTGGCTGTTAGCGATGCCGGAGTCGGTGTGATTTTTTGCAAAGCGGCTTTGGACGGCGCAAGTTTGAATGTATTTATCAACACAAAATCGTCAAAGGATCGTGCGTGGGCGGATAAAATGAACAAAGACGCCGACGCGCTGATAAAAGAGTACGGCGCTCTTGCCGACAAGGTTTTTGCCGATGTAAAGGCGCAATTACATTCGTAGGTCTTGTGACTTATAGATATTATTAGGAGGAAATTATGTTATTAGATGGAAAAGTTGTGGCGGCTGCTCTGCAGGAGCAAATGAAGAAGGATGTTGAGGCTCTCAAGGGAAAGGGTGTGAATCCGACATTGGGAATTATCAGGCTTGGTGAAAAACCCGGCGACATTTCGTACGAAAAAGGTGCGACAAAAAATGCCGAGGGTGTCGGGGTTGCTGTAAAAAACTACATTCTGCCGGAAGATACCACACAGGATAAGCTATTGTCGGTAATCAAAGAAGTAAATGCCGATAAAAATGTTCACGGCGTACTTTTGTTCCGCCCTCTGCCCAAGCACATTGACGATAATGTGATCCGGGGCGCGTTGTTACCGGCGAAAGATATGGACGGTATCACAGACGGCTCAATGGCGGGTATCTACTCCGATTCCGGTGCCGGTTTCCCGCCGTGTACGGCTGAATCTGTTATCCGTATTCTCGATCATTACAAGGTTGATGTTGCCGGAAAAGATGTCGTAGTTATGGGACGCAGTACCGTAATTGGTAAACCTGTTTCGCTGCTTCTTCTAAAAAAGAACGCTACGGTAACAATCTGCCATTCCAAGACAAAAGACGCGGCAAAGAAAACACAAGCTGCCGATGTGGTCGTAGTGGCTATGGGAAGAGCTTGGAGTGTAGGCAAGGAGAGTTTTAAAGCCGGTCAGTATGTTATTGATGTCGGCGTCAATGCCAAACCAAATGGCGAAAAAGGTACCTGCGGCGATGTTAAGACCGAAGAAGTCGAACCGATAGTAGCGGGCATTTCACCTGTTCCAGGCGGCGTAGGCTCGGTAACAAGCGCAAACCTTATATCCCACGTTATTGAAGCGGCAAAGAAAAGCTAATTAGCTATTTCAGGTAAAATCAAAACGTCTGTCCGCATGGGCAGACGTTTTTTTACATTTTAAGTTTTTCCATCAACATTGATTTTAATTTTATTGCGCCTTCAAGCTCATGGTTTAAGGAAAGTGCTGACTCACAATCGGACAAGGCCTGCGGGTAGTCTTGAATATGAAAATAAGCCTCGGCACGGCGGTAAAAACAGAAAGTTTGGTAAGTATTCACCGCCAAAGAAGCGGTAAAATCGTCAATGGCTTTTGAATATTCTTGTAATACAAGGCGTACGACGCCGCGGTAATACGCCGACTTAAAAGCGGTAGGGTCAAGTTCAAAAGATTCGGTAAAGTCCGCTATGGCATTTTCATAGAGGGATTGGGCAAAATAGGCCATACCACGGTGTTTGCATATCAACGCGGCTATTTGTTTGTCCGGTTTTAGTTTGATTATACTCGTATAGTAGTTTATAGCTTCATCGTAAAATCCCCTATTGTGAGCATAAAGAGCGTTTAACAAGAGATCGTCTATGGAGCTTGAATCTACATTTTGTATATGTCCCCGCATCTGCACGGCTTTTTTGTCGTTGTTAAATAAGAACATATCGGCGGAGTTTTCGACTCTTTTGAAAAAATCTTCCTGCCGTTTGTCTAATTGATTGTTTAACTGTTTTTGATATGTACGAATTTCTTGAAAAATGGTATCGGCAAGGGAAAGGCTTGCATTTATAGAAGCGAGTTTCCGCTTCATCGGCGCGTCAAAGGGGCGAAATTCCGCCTTATAAACAAGCTCATGTTCTACTTCCGCCCATGCGTCTTGCAGTATAGTTCTAATCTGTACTTCGGCAATATCGTTTGAAAAAGTTTCCCCGTTTGCTTTTTTATGTTTTTCGCCGATTTCTTTTGGCAGTTTTATCAAGATATGGACGGATTCGTACCCGAATTCTTTAAACGAATAACCTGAGCCTTTTCGTTCCGTTTCTAAAACTTCAAAATATTTCCCTATAATTTTCTCTACCTCGGCTGTATCTTCAA
>BNVA01000021.1 GCA_025997755.1 Spirochaetia bacterium
TATACCGCTGGTGGTTAAAATACCATTTTCATAAACATTCAACTCACCTCGGGCATTGCGCTTAGGATACTTCTTACCATTGATCGTTTCCGTTTCAACTGTAGCTACTCCAATTACTATAATGCCGCCCGCAGTGCCTCCTGTAGACGCCGAATAAGTGCCGGATGTAAGCTCGGCGCCTTTCCATATATTGATTTTGCCGCCTACGGAAAGCACGCCGATAGTACCGGAATCTCCTATTCCGGCATCACTACCGCCGACAAAAAACTCACCGGACAGATTAAGGATAACGCCGGCGGGCACTATCGTATTCAATTGACCTGGGGTAACGCCGGGGGCTAACAACGTAGGCTCATATTTTCTTGAACCAAAATAGTCAATCAACTCCCTATTACTGTAGAGCGCGTACTCTTCAGGATTTGCCGCCGTCCAGTCGGGGTTAAGCGCAAGCGCCGCGTTAAGCCCCTGCACCGTTGTTACAGGGATGCCCGGCACAAGGTTCTCACCGACATATACGGTATCGCCTGATGTTGCATTTTCGCACCCTGTGAATAAAAATGACAGCGCAAATAACGCTATCAAACCATAGAGTAATTTCTTCTTCATAAGTCCTCCATAAATTTTTTTAAAAAACACATAAATGTGCTTATAAGGCACGACACAACCGTAAAATCTTCGATCTTCGAGAAAAGAAAATTATTTTTCATGGAGGTGTGCCGTGCCATATAAACACACTCCCTGTCACCCCTTGATTTCAAGTTTTTAGAATCTCCACACAATATAGTTTGAAGTATAACACAATATTGTGTTCTTATCAATACTTTCTTGTTGTAAAATCACTAATTATGTGTAAACTTTCAGAAACATCATCAGAAGTACTAGAAAAGAAAATCGAGAGACAGGCACAGTTCGTAGTAACACGAATAAAAGAGGAACGGGAGCAAGCGCGAATTTCTCAGATGGACTTGTCTTTTAAAGCGGGACTTTCGCAGAATTTGGTCAATTATATCGAAAGTGGACGGCGGACACCCTCCCTAAACACACTTTTGAAAATTTGCAGCGCCCTAAACATAGCCCCTGTCCAGCTTTTCCCGGCTGCTTGCGAGGAAGAACGGCGGAATGCTCAGGAGACAATCATAAATCTTGTAAGAAAATATATGTAAAGAATTTTATCCCTGCGTCTAGCCTACAGCCCGTAGGGGCAAATTGGGTAATGACATTCGGGGCAGGATAGGCATAAGCCGCCGTTGGAAAGGTGCACAAAGTCGGTTTTTGTCATTCGGACGCGGGCGGCAAGGCGCGGCATCACCACATCGAAAATACCTGCGTGTTTTTTCTTAAACAACATGCCGCCGGGTATTCCCATGATGGGCGTTCCGTCGTCAAAATACGCCAGCATAAACATTGAGCCGGGGAGCAGCGGCGCGCCGTGGGTTATCACTTCCGCCCCGCTCCGCTTGATAGCGCCGGGAGTGTTGTCGTCAGGGTCTACGCTCATTCCGCCGGTACAGATGATTATATCGGGCTTGGAGCGGCGCAGTTCATTTATGCCGGACAAGACATTTTCCGTACCGTCTGCGGCGGTAAGCCTTTTTTCAATGCTGATGCCGAATTCCGCGAGCCTTTCGGTAAGCAAGGGGGTAAATGCATCCTCAATGATGCCCTTGGCTACTTCGCTGCCGGTTATTAGAAGCCCTGCCGTCTTTAGTTTGTACGGCAGCAGCTCAAACAGGGGTTTTGTCCCCAAACCTGCCGCTTCCTCCGCCTTCAAAATAATTTCTTCCTGTATCACCAGCGGAATAACCCTCATACCGGCAAGTTTACCGCCTGCTTTCACCGGCGAAAGTGAATGACGGGCGGCGATTATGATGTCTTGGATAGAATTCACCTTGTAGAAACGCTCCAAGTCTATGCGGAAAAGTCCGTCATGCTCGGCAGAAAGTTCAATCTTCCCTTCAACAACCTCGCTTTCTTTCATGCCGTCATTTTTACACAAGGCTGCAAGACGGCGGGCGGCTTCTTCTTCGTGCAGCATACCCGCTTCTTGTTCCCAAATGTATATATGCGACTTTCCCATCGACAATAGGACAGGAATATCCTCTTTTTGGACTATATGTCCCTTGCGGAACCTTGCCCCTTTGCTTTTTTCGGGTACAATCTGCGTCATATCATGGCAGAGAATCTGTCCTACTGCATCTTCAACGGCTGCTTTTTTCATAGGAACCGCCTTTTTTCCGCCCATAGTCCCATGGCGGGGTTCGGCACAAAAAAGATTTTTTCACCTTCAACATCATTCCAGCCTAAATTTAATTTTTGGACATCGTAACGCGCCGCTTCTTTTGAAAGGTCGCCCCACTCAAAGCCCACAGACTCGATCTCGGCGCGGCTTACCGCACTGCCCGGACAGTAGCGTATTGTAAAGCGTCCCTCTCCGCAGCCGTGTATAAGGTGGGCGGCGGCACTCAAATTGCCGGAAAGCTCACTTTCGTGCAGAACTTTTTCCCGTATAACTGCGCCAGGACGGTAGCCGAACTTGCGTATAACGGCATCAACTCCCGCATCCTCGCCGAATCTTTCAAGCGCCGGAGCCAATATCAAAAGCTCCCCGCCGTCTGCTATTGCCATGCGGGTACGGTAAACCGCTTTATTGCCAAGCCATGTTGATTTAAATTCATCGGGTTCAAGATAGACAACCATTTTTTTCAGCGCTTCGTCTAAAAGATCGACATTTACCTTTCGGGCAAGGGAGGCGGCTTTTTCAAAACAATCCCTGCCGAAACCTATAAAAAGCCCGCGCACGGCGGAGGAGCCTTTTGCTTTTCCTAAAGCGGCGGCTTCCTCCACGCTTCTAGTCCCTATCACCGTCAGCACCCAGAGAATGGGCGGCAGCCTATCTCCATACCGGCGGAATCCTTCGTCAAACATAGCCCTAACAGGCGTATCAGCGCGTCCCATCATCTTTTCCATTCCGAACGCTGCTCCTGCAAAATGACTCTTGTCTATTGCCTCCTTACCGCCGCAGCCTACAAAAATATTTTTTGTATGATTCGCCATTCCGATAACCTCGTGCGGCACAACCTGCCCTATCGAAATTATCATACCAAGGCTCTTATCAATTAACATTTTATTTACCTGAACAGGCCAGTCGTACTTAACCGCCCCGTCTGCGGCTTTCTCTACCCAGTCCGCTTCCAGCCTTCCCAGCTCAACGACATCATTCCGCCAGTCGTGGGAGCGGAAAAGTTCGGGCGGTGTCGCCGGATACATTTTTTTTAATTCAGGTTGACTCATTGCGACATGAGTTCCAAGCGCGGGTAAAACCGCCTTTATATCCTTACCCAACTCCGCGCAGCAGAGGTCTGTAAAAAATCCCGCCCGTGAATGATAGCGTGTCCCATCGGGAGGAATTACAAGAACCTTTCCGCCGCCTGTTTCGGTTCTAGCCTTTGCAAGCGCCTCCGTAAAAATTTTAAAAAGCTCGCCGTCGCCAAGGTCTGCACCCTCCCCTCCCGCCGCCGTGTATGTTATGTTTTTCATTTTTCCATACCCCCGGAATTATTATTTTCGTTTATGATCCACTGGTTTTCTTTTTTTTCAAATTTTACCTTTGGTATTTGTATCTGTCTGCCGTCATCGCCGGACAGCCTGACCATTCCTACAACTATATTGATTTCGATCACCTTCCAATTTATACCGTCCCAAAAAATTCTTGTTCCCTCCGGCGGAACAAGATGACGCTGCTCCGCGTAAAAGCTGTGTTCATAAGACAGGCAGCACAATAAACGGCCGCAGGGACCGGATATTTTCATCGAATTCAAAGAGAGGTTTTGATCCTTTGCCATTTTAATTGATACGGGTTTTATTTTGTCCGAGATAGTATGACAACAAAATGGTCTGCCGCATACCGCAAGACCGCCCACGATCCGCGCTTCGTCCCGTATACCCACCTGCCGTAATTCAATTCTTGTTTTAAAAACCGATACAAGGTCTTTTACCAATTCTCTAAAATCAACACGGTTTTCCGATGTAAAAAAGAACAGTATTTTTGTTTCTTCAAGAAGATAGTGAACCGTTATCAACTTCATATCGAGTTTATGATCTAGTATTTTTTCTTTACAAATATCAAACGCGGCTTTTTCTTTATCTTTATTTTCAAATGCCCTGCGCAGATCATCTTCTGCAGCCGCTCTTTCAATCCGTGTTATCCTTGAAACATCGGGCAGCTCCGACATCTTACAAATTATCTGCGCCAAGTCCTTTCCGTACCGTGTTGTTACCAAAACGGAGTTACCGCGTTTAAGCGTATCGTCGGTATAAGCCGCGTAGAACGGCTCATGCGAGTATTGCAGGCGAAGCTGGTAAACCGTTGAATTAAGCGGCAGCGGCTCGGCGCCGTCAATTATATCCGCATCTTCCACATTATCTTCAACAACGGTCTCGTCTTCACTGAACAATTCATCGTCTAGGTTTTCTTCATAATCATCCATAAGTTTCCTCTTAATAATTCATTCACGCTGCTTATTGAAACATATCAACCAGCAAACCGTTTATTTCGTTAATTCTTGCAAGTAATTCTATCTGCATATTTTGATTCATCATAATATCCGCAGCAAGTTTATCCAGCTTTTGATCGATTACCTTTACCGTAGTAAAAACATTTCTTTTTTTTCCTTCAAGCGGATCATTTCTAGCCGCGCTTTTTTTAAACTTTGGCTTTTGCGAGTTGATTATACCCTCATCGTTAACAACAGTATAACCGTTTTCTACAACATAGTTGATAAATTTTTTTATGCTCTCACGGTATTTTTTTATCTCGTCGGGGAACGGCCTCTTTTTTAAATTGTCGCCCGCGTTATGAACATCATCAAGCAGATTGTTTACAGTTTCTTCGCCTGTTAATCCGCGCCTGCCGCTTTCATTAACCGCTTCGCTGTCATCTGCAATTTTTTTTTCAAACAGGGCGGAAAAAGAAACTTTTCGCCTGCCCTCCGCCTTTGTACTTTTATCCGGTTTATTTGGTTTTGCGTTTATGTTTGCGTATAACGCGGGGTTAAAAAACCCGTTAGGTGCATCAACTTTCGGCATCGTGTTACAGGGCTTCCCGCGCAATTTCGGTTCTATGCAAAACTTTTTTTACAGCGTTGGCATCCTGATATTCGGCTATTGAGCGCGACCATTTTTCTTCATCTTTGCAGACAATAATTTTTCCGTGAACAAGGCAGCCCTCGTCAACTTGGATACGCCGCGTAATAATATCGCCTAACACAAGACCCGTGGAAAGTATAACCAAACGCTCGCTTGCGATAACATTGCCGTAAACAACCCCGCCTATCGTTATAAATGTTCCGCTTATGCTGCTTTTTAAGCGCGCATCTTCTCCAATCACTATTCTGCCCGAAACATTCAGATCGCCGCGAAGACTGCCGTCAATTCGCGTAAAACCGCTTGCGTCTATATCGCCGCGCACTTCCGAGCGTGGACCTATAATTGTGTTTATTGAAAAATCGCGTTTGTTAGCTTTTGCCGCCATTAAGGTTTACCTTACCGGCGTTGGAACGTATATTTAAGAATTTGTACGGGTCTACAACATCGGAACCGATGTGGACTTCATAGTGGACATGAGGTCCTGTTGAAAGCCCCGTGTTGCCGATATAGCCTATCACCTCACCCTGTTGTACCCGCTGTCCCGTTCTTACTTTAAAGGAAAGCATGTGTCCGTAGCGGGTATAAAAGCCGTGTTTATGCCGTATAATCACATAATTCCCGAAACCGCTGCCGTCGTATTCTACCGTAACAACCTGTCCGTCCGCCGTTGCGACTATAGGGTCTCCTTGACGGTACGTCGAGAGGTCTATTCCCTTATGAACGTAGATTTGACCGGAAAAAGGATTTTCGTTTTCGCCGAAAAACATTGATATATGACCAATTCCGCCTTTTATAGGCCAGATGTTCGGAACTTCCGTTAAAAGCGAGCTTTGCGAATCCAGCAAGGTACCCATCTCTTTTATAGGTTCGACGGCGGAGGAAAGGTAGTTTGCAAGGCTCCTTATGTCGTCCGCCTCTCTTAAACGCCCTTCCGCAGTCTCCCTCATATCAAAAAATGATGAAAGATCGCCCACTCCAGACGTTTTTGACGGATCGCCCACCGAATTTACACCCAAAGATGAAAAAACGCCGGAAAGCGTAGCCTGAAAAGTCCTTGCTTCGCGCCATAAAACGGACATTTCATCGCGTAACTGGTCTAAACTTGCCTGCGCGTCCTTTAAACGGCCGTCTTTATTGGCAAGAGAACTGCGGTAATTGCTGTAAGATGCCCCATACCATAGAAAAGCAAACAGAAAACCGAAAACCAGCACGGCAATAATACAGAGAGAGAAAAATGTAACTTGAAGGTTGTATACTTTTTTTTCTGAGTGGGGGACTAAAACTATTGTGTAATGCCTTTTAAGCGCTTTAAATACCGACGAAAAAAACGCCGCAATGGACTTGAATAAACTAATAAAAAAATTTTTTAGATGTCTTATTATGCTGTTTTCGAGTCTTTTGTAATCATGGACATAAGCCACCACACACCCCTTAACTAATTATCGGCATAAACTATCCTTTTATCCTAACCTTACTATGCATTTATGTCAAGATAGACATAATAGAAATCATTAGCTAGAATTATGGAATGGCTATACTCTCAATTCAATCACATGTAGTTTACGGTTATGCGGGTAATTCGTCGGCAGTTTTTCCTCTGCAGCGCATGGGAAATGAGGTCTGGGCGGTGAATACCGTCGAATTTTCAAATCACACCGGTTATGGAGCATGGCGCGGCAGTATTTTGGGGGCGGAGTTGGCGCGTGAGCTTTTAACCGGTCTTATGGAGCGGGGCGTTATGCCGCAATGTGAGGCGGTTCTTTCCGGCTATCTTGGAACAGCCGACATAGGTCATTCAATACTGGAAGCCGTGCGTAAAGTTAGAGCCGCAAATCCCAACGCGATTTATTGCTGCGATCCGGTTATAGGCGATTTGGGGCGCGGTGTTTATGTTCATGAAGGTATAAGCGATGTCTTTAAAAATGATCTTTTACCTGAGGCGGCTATAGTTACGCCCAATCAATTCGAGCTTGAACTTCTTACCGGTATAGCCGCTTCTTCTACAGGGGGCGCAAAAGACGCTATAAAGGAAATGCATAAAATAGGCGCAAAAGTTGTGCTTGTAACAAGCTATCTTGCAAAAGACAGAGCGCCGGATACGATAGGAATGTTGGCTTCGGACGGATCGGATATATGGAGCATAAGTACGCCGGAGCTTAAATTTAACGCGGTTCTTGCCGGTTCAGGCGACCTGTGCGCGGCTATTTTTCTTTCACGCTACCTACAAACACGCGATGTTAAAAAAACGCTGGAGCTAACCGCCGGTTCTGTGTTCGGCATAATGAAGGCGACATTTGACGCGGACAGCCGTGAGTTGTACACAATTCAAGCTCAGAATGAGCTTATTAAACCATCGTGTGAATTTAATGCGGCGCGGTTTTAGGGAAATTCCTGCGGCGTTTATCTAGGCATAGACGCCGAATCAAGATTGTTTAGTATTGGTATAAAACGCTCTTTGTCGATTAGATCGATTAGGCGGGCTTCCGTAAAACGCTTTGCTTCGTCGCTGTACTTCCCTACTCCAAGGCATACGCCCTTGCCGGCTTTTACTTCCTTTAAGTGTGATTGAAAATCCCTTAAAACAAGCTCGCCTATAACGCCCTGTGTACGTATAAAACGGAACATAACAATATCCGACCATTTTGGGGTGTCTATCTCGGCTACAATATCCACCCAGTCGTTGCCGTTCACTACAGTTTTTGTAATTTTTACTTTTCCTTTTGTAAAATATGTCATAACTATCTTACGGCAAAGCGCGACAAATTCGGCAGAGGGTGCCATAATAAAAACCTGTAAGTTTTTATTTGCGTTTAACTCTTTATATTTGTTGATTAGCGATTCGGTATCTTTATATTCCGAATTCATAAGGTGAACCTGTACCAAGTATTCCAGCGCCATAGCTATATTTTGTAACCGCAGATACGTTGTTCCAAGTTGATAGCACAATTCAATTTTTACATCTATCTTTATGTTTTTATGCTTTAAGCCAATCGAAAAGTCTTCTATCGCGTCGGTATCCTGATGGGTTTCTATCTTAAAAATACCTGATTGCAGGCACGCCTCGGCGCCCCAATTGGGGTCGGGACGCAGGTGAGACCAAATACGCAATGCCTGATCTTTTTGCCCCGATTCCGCATAGCAGGATGCAAGCGTAAAAAGTGATTCCTTGTCGTTAGGTGCAATGTCCATAGCCTTGCGTATATATGTCATTGCCTCTTTATTGCGTTTAAGTTTGAAATAAGCGTGTCCTAAAATGCGCAGCGCGGGCGCGTATTCGGGATTTAACGAAACGGATTGCTGCAAATATTGAATGGCCTTTTCAAAATTATTTCTTAAAAATTCGATATTGCCAAATTGATACGCCACTTCGTAGTTGTTACGAGCCATTGAATGAGCCACCACAATGTACTTGAATGCCGCATCTATCATCTGAAGATTTAAGGCGCTTACCGCAGCCCTTAAATTGATGGTAACGGGGTCTAGTATTTTTTTTTCGTCTGGTATATCCGTGATCATTTCGTAAGCCCTAAACGCTTTTTGCCAATCGCCGGCTTCAAAATGATGTTCTGCCTTAATAAATAACGCTTCCAAATCACGGGGGCTTTTCGCAAGACGCTTTTCCGCTTCCTTTAACAAAGTTTCTTTGTTTGCGTTCTTCTTTTTTATTTTACCGCCGCCGCCAAGACGTCCTCTTTTTAAATTAAGCGTAATTAAAAAAAAGATAAATGAAGCGGCAACCACCACCACAATGACTATTAGTATCGGGATAAAGAACATAACTCATTATCGGTTTGTATTTATAAAAAGCTAAGGAATATGAAATTTTTACTTTTGCCGATAATCTAATATGGAATTTGGCAGTTTACGCGCGGAAGAAGGCAAACCCCTGCCGCTTGGCGCTTCACACAGATCGAACGGGGTCAATTTTTCGATTTTTTCAAGAAACGCAAAGTCGGTTACTCTTGTTATTTTTGAAAACGGCGAGCAAAACTGCCGTAAGCAGGAGATCAGCTTAGACCCGCGTTTGAACCGCACGGGCGATATTTGGCACTGTTTTATAGCAGACCTTCCCATTCCCAGCTACTACCTTTACCGTGTGGACGGCGATTTTGTACCGGAAAAAGGCTTGCGCTACAATCCTAATTGCGCGCTTATCGATCCGTACGCCAAGGCTGTCAGCGGCATAGGTTATTGGGATTTTTCAAACGCGGCAGCCTACAAAACGAATGATGCATCGGGAGATCTTTCGTTTAACACCGTTTCCAATATCGACAGTTCGCCGCGCTGCATTGTGTTGAGCAACCGGTTTGACTGGCAGGGGGATAAGCCGCTCAACTACCCCCTGCGGAACAGCATAATTTACGAGACCCATGTACGCGGGCTTACGATGCTGGAGCCGGAGGTCGAACACAAGGGGACATATCAGGGTATAATCGAAAAAATCCCCTTTTTTAAAGATTTGGGTATAACAAGCATTGAATTGCTGCCCGTACACGAGTTTTGCGAAAATGAACTTTTTCGTATAAATCCGCGCACCGGACAAAAATTGAAAAACTATTGGGGTTATTCGACAGTAGCCTTTTTCGCTCCTAAAGCCTCTTATTCTTCCGATCAAAGCCCCGGGGGACAGGTTTATGAATTCAAAAAAATGGTACGGGAACTGCACAAGGCAGGAATCGAAATCATACTTGATGTTGTGTTCAACCATACGGCGGAAGGCAACGAGATGGGACCTACTTTTTCGTTTAGGGGTCTTGAAAATCAACTATACTATATTTTGAACGAAAACAAACGTTACTATCAAAATTATTCGGGCTGCGGCAATACCGTAAACTGTAACAACCCGGTTATGCGTTCGATGATAATAGACTGCCTGAATTATTGGGTTGTGGAAATGCACGTAGACGGATTCCGTTTTGATTTAGGCTCGATTCTTGGCAGGGATCAAAAAGGCAACCTGATGGAAAACCCGCCAATGCTTGAAAAGATCGCCGAGGAGCCGGTGCTTCGTAACACAAAAATTATTGCCGAGGCATGGGATGCCGGCGGCGCGTATCAAGTCGGCTGGTTTCCGGGCGGACGCTGGGCGGAATGGAATGACCGTTACCGCGATGACGTTAGGCGTTATTGGCGCGGCGACCCCAGTCAGATAAGGCATCTGGCAACGCGGCTGTCCGGCAGCTCAGACCTCTACTTACGCGACGGCAGAAAGCCTTTTCATTCTATTAACTATATAGCCTGTCACGACGGTTTTACACTAAAAGACCTTGTTTCGTATAACATCAAACACAACGACGAAAACGGCGAGGAAAGCCGCGACGGCAGTAACAGCAATTACAGCTACAATTACGGTTTTGAGGGTGAGTCTTTAAATCCCACTATCGAAGCAGTACGTCAGCAGCAGATAAAAAACTTTTTTGCTACGCTTATGATTTCGCAGGGAACGCCGATGATCCTAGGCGGAGACGAATTCGCCCGTACGCAATGCGGTAACAACAACGCATACTGTCAAGACAATGAAATTTCTTGGTACAACTGGATGTTAAAAAAACACAACACCGGGCTTTACCGTTTTGCAAAAGAAATTATTGCCTTCCGTCTGCGTCATCCTTGTTTCAGGCGGCCTGAGTTTTATTCGGGACGCGAAGGCAATTACAACGCGCTGCCGGAAATCGACTGGTACGATGCCGATAACACTCCTTTAGACTGGAAAAAAACCGGCTCAACATTCTCATGCTGTCTTGCCGGTACCAAAGCCGAAATTTTAGCCGACCGCGACGACAATAATTTTTTTATCATGTTTAACGCAGGGCTCGAAGACAAGCTGTTTAAAATACACACCGCGCCCAACAAAACAAAATGGTACTTGGCGGTAGACACTGCCGCTCCCTCGCCGGAAGACATATTCATCCAAGGTGAAGAACCGTCGGTAGACTCAGCAAACTACAATGTCAAAAGCCGCAGCCTTGTTATTCTGTTGTCTAAGTAGGTGTTTAATCATTAGCTCAGTCGTAACTCATCCCAAATATGGATACCTTCGATTTGTAAGAAATGATTATCGTATGTAATAAGCTGTGAATCAGTTTCAACTGCGTGTGCCGCGATCCATATATCATTTGTTGGTATCATAGTTCCTTTACGTTTTAAGTCTGTCCATACTGCACCATAGATTGAAGAAGTATTAAGTGTTACCTCAATAGTTCGATAATAACTACGGCTAAGAATAGTATATAGTTCTTTGATATTTTCTTCATACTTTATTCCTGAAAAAAATCCGGCACATAATTCTCCAATTACAACAGTGGACAGATATACAATATCTGCATTTGTGATATATTCGGCAACTATTCTGTCACCGGCAACATATCTACTATACGCATTAGTATCAAGTAAAATGGTATTCATTCTTTACAATTCTGGGTATCAATACATTCAAAATCTGCGATACGTTTCTCGAAATCTTTGCCTTCCTGTTCTGTCCATATTCCACAAAAAGAAAACACCTCTTTCCTTTTAGCCGATTTGTAAACTTTTTCTGCGGACAAAGAAACATTTGAAAACTGTGGAATTGTTGTTGCATCCATAAATACCTCCATACCCATAACTAAAAGTATAACATGGACTATGAAAAAAAATAAGTAAGCGATCAAAATTTATCGGGGTACTTGTGTCGAAAGTTGCACTCTACGCACACTACCTTAGCCTCTGCACAAACAAGCTCTTATCCGCCGCGTTAAAGTAAGATGAACCTGTAACCAGCACGTCCACACCGGCTTGGACAGCGTTTTTTGCAGTCTTTTCGTTGATCCCGCCGTCAACCGAAATCAAGAAATTATAGCCTTTTACCGTGCGTTTTTCCTTTAATACAGAAACTTTTTCAAGACATTCCATGATGATAGACTGTCCGCCGGTACCCGGGTTTACCGTCATTACAAGAACAAGGTCAACAAAGGGCAAAAGACATTCAAGGGCGCTAACCGGTGTCGAGGGAACTATGCTTATTCCGGCTTTTTTGCCGTTTTCATGAATCAGTTGAACAACCCTATGGGCATGAACCGCCGCCTCAACATGAAAGGTTATATAATCCGCACCCGCTCCTGCAAAGTCAGCTATGTAAAGCTCAGGATTATCGATCATAAGGTGAACGTCAAACGGCAGGGAGCAGCATGATCGCAGGTCTTTAACCAGTTTTGGGCCAAAAGTGATATTCGGAACAAAATGTCCGTCCATAACATCAAGGTGAACCCAGTCCGCGCCGTTTTCCGCCATTCCACGCACTGCGCTCCCAAAACCGGAAAAGTCCGCGCTTAAAATCGAAGGAGCTACAATGGTACTCATAAAAAGAGGATAACGGTAAAGAAACCCTCTTGTCCATTATCAAAAAAATGATATAATGAAACGGGAGGGGTTTTATTACGGCATTTTGCCGTTTGTAAAAAAATGCTTGATTCAAAAGAGGAATGTACAATAAACGAACTTATCAGGAACGCCTACGATAAAATGAGACAAACGGCTCCCGATGAGGCACTTTCCCTTTTGAACGAGGCGTTATGCATTGATTATGATCATAAAGAGGCGCTTTATGCGCTGAATTGTCTTAATTGGTGGCTTGATAAGATAAAAGACCTTTCCGGTTTTAATAGCGCTTATGAAAAAGGCGGGTTTTTACTTTCCCGGTGGAAGGGATATTACAGTTTTCTTAACCGTATAGGGCAGGATTTTGATTCCTGTCAGTATGCGGTACGGCATTTTATTTACGCGCTTGCTTTGCGGTATTACAAAGAGGTGCTTGAAGATGGAACTTGCAGATTCGATCCGGTGCTGTTGTTGCAGATCGGGCGCTGCTATAAAGGGGTTGGTGACTACGAAAAAGCGTTAGAATATTTAATGATTTGCGCCGATGTCCGCAAGGAAGACGGTCATGCGTTATCCGAGCTTGCGGATGTTTATGCGCTCATTGGAAAAACCCGTTCGGCAAAAGCTCTTTTCAGGGAGGCTTTTTATGTAGACCCTGAAGGTGTCGATTTACAATCGCTGGAATCGGAACTAATTCTAAAGCTGATTGAATGTGTCGTGGAGCTTGGGTATAAGGGTGATGTACTGATTGAGTACTTGCCGGTTTACGGAACTATGCTAGGTGTCTTTTCGATAAAAAGGGGGTTAAAACCAGCCGAGGTTGGAAAGTTAAGGCAGGCTATTTTTTCTCTGGAAAGCGAGGTTCGTACAAATCCAAAGGCAAAAGAAAAACTTGTGCCGCGTCTTGTGAATAAATACCTTTGGCTAATAGCTCATTTTGAAAATGAAAATGCGTCCTCCTCCGAGATTGAGAGTATTAAGTTGAAGATAAAAATTATAGACCCATCTGTTTATAACAGGTTTATGAGTTGAATATACAGATTTAAGTTATTTTGTTTTTAGTTAGGAGTTGAATAAATGTCGGAAGTTTTATTAAAGAATGTTCAAAATATGCTGAACGAAGAAAAATTCACAAGGGCTACGTTGAGTAACTATTCTATTGACAAATTCAAAGAGTTTGATATTTTACTTGACGAGGCAAAAGAAAAACAGGCGCTGACGGAGCTTAAAAAACTTTGCGACGAACACCTTAGTCATACAAAAAACAGTATTATTGCCGTTTATTTTTCCGGTATTGCCGCGCTTTCACAACAGATAATAGACGATGCGGTTCTGATCAACCTTGTAAGTATCTTTGTTGATAATAAAAAAATCAACATAGTCCGCTATCTATGCGAGCGTATCCTTGATTTTGGTGAAGCGAAGTTTGCGTTACGTACATTATCCGACTGTTACAAGAACGATAACGAAGAAGAAAAAATAATTGATGTTTGGAAGCGGCTTGTAAAAGTTGACAGCGAAGAAGCCGAGATAACTAAGCTCTTGGCAGAGCGCGCGGAAAAACTAGGCGATACGGACGAAGCTGTTGATTACTACAAAAAAGCCCTTCACCGTTATATCAACAAACAACTGTTTACAAATGTACGCGAGATATGGCTTAAACTCATTGAGTATCACCCGGAGGATATAGATTTCTTTTTGCACGTTCAAACAAAGGTTGCAAAAAACATCACTCAGGATAAAGCTGCCATACTTTTAAAAGATGTTTACGATTCCTGCAAAAAACGCGGCGATATTGATACGGCGATCACAATTTTAAAAATCATACTAAACTATGATGAACGCGATAATAATGCCCGTAAAGAAATTACCGAATGTTACCGGCAAAAATACGCGAATCACAGCCAGTTGGAAGATTGTATAAAGGTTTCAAACCTTACCCAAAATTGGCGCAATGTTCACGAAGCAATTCAGGACTTTGAAAAACACATAGCCTTTGATAAGGGAAATTTTGTTTTCCACAGAACATGGGGAGCCGGGCGTATAGCGAAGCTGGAAGGCGACACTATTGTAATAGATTTTGCCAAACACCGCGGACATTCAATGTCGCTCAAAATGGCGGTTGACGCCCTGCAAACCCTTGATAAAAATCATATTTGGGTTCTTAAAGCCACAATGACAAAAGAAAAACTGCACGACAAAATAAAGACAGATGTCGCGTGGGCATTAAAAACAATTATTAAAAGTTTTGGTAATTATTACAGCTTAAAACAAATAAAAGCGGAATTAGTTCCGCAAGTGCTTACATCCGGCGAATGGACGTCATGGAATGTTAAGGCAAAAGAAATACTCACCACAGACCCGTCATTCGGAGTAAGCACCGAGAATATTGATATATGGACTGTAAGAGAACATCCGATAGAGGAAGAAGAAAAACGCTACAACGAATTCAAAGCGGAAAAGAAATTCTACAAGCGTGTTGAAATAATCAGAAAACTTGCAGACCTAACTTCAGACGACGGCGATTCCGAATATTTTAAAGAGGCGCTTGGATTTTTTCACGGCTTCCTAAAAAGTTATAGTCAAACAACCGATTATGATTATGTAGTTTCATCATATTTGATACTAAAAAATCTGGCGGCAAAGTTTCCGTTTATTGCATCTCAGCTTCAACTGAATTTCCTTAACATTTTTGATACTATAGAAAATGTAAGCGAACTTTTTATGAATATTAAAGACGATGAACTGCGCAGGGATTTTCTTAACCAAATAAAACTTTTTGTAAGCGGCTGGCAGTCAATTTACATAAAACTTTTTTCCTATGCGGCGTCTATCTCGCAAAAGGATATGCCGTTGTTTATCATCGACACCCTAAAAAAAGAAAACCGCGAAGATAAAATTATCTCTTTGATCAAGGATTGTTTTGAAAACTATAAAGATAACCGCGAAGCGGTCGTATGGTTTTACAAGAATTATCAGGACGATCCTGTCTTTGCAAAAGCGGATTTAAGCGAGAAAAAAATAATCATCGCTCTTATACACATCTTGGATGTTACATACCGCGAAATCGACAATAATAGAAATACCACGGAAAATAAAAAGATCAACAAACAGGTACACAACATATTATTTAAAGAAAATATTTTAAACAATTGTATAGATAACACAGACAGCGAAACGATCATTCGTATTTGGACATTGCTGGAAGATGTCGCGGATTTGGATCCGGCGGATAAACTTAAAATAAAAACACGCATAGAAGAAAATGGGCACGACTTAAAGAATTATTCAGGCGTACAGCAAAAAGAAGTTGTCTCCCGCAAACTTATCGTTACCATGGCAAAGTATCAGGAAAAGCAAAAACAACTTTCGCACATCATGGAAGAAGAAGTACCGGCGAATTCAAAAGAAATTGCCTTTGCACTTTCATTGGGCGACTTGCGCGAAAACGCGGAATACAAAGCCGCAAAAGAAAAACAGGAGCTTTTGAACAGTACCGTAGCAAAATTAAAAGACGAAATAGACAGAGCGCAGTTGTTTGATCCGGCAACGCTGACGACTAACCGCGCTTCGTTTGGAACTATTGTTACACTTGCGAATGAAAGCACCGGAGCCGATGAGATCTACACGCTCCTTGGACCATGGGAATCGGATCCCGATAACAAGGTTATCTCTTATATGTCTCCATTCGGCGCTGCAATTTTCAACAAACGCATAGGCGATAAATTTGAATTCTCCATGAACGAAGGAAAAACAAACTATACCGTAAAAGAGATAAACAAAGCCGTGTTATAACACCGGCTGGAAGCAAGTGTAAACTGTTTAGTAAAATCTGCCGATAATGGTGTATGAAGTCTAATGTCTTTGCGTTGGCGCTGTCAGCATTTTTACTTACAATTCCTCTTGCCGCCCAAGACCTTTCTTTAACCTCAAACGATATTTGGATCTCTCAGGGCGCGGACGGCGGGTTTCATCTTTTTATAAGAAAAAAAAATAATATAAATTCCATTTTGTTAGTTGAGACTGCAAAAGACCCAAGCTATCAGGAGGATAATTACGCATACCGTACCGCAGAATGGAATGCGATTAACGGAAATGAACTGCGGATATTAGACGGCAGAATAATCCCGCCGCAAGATCATGTTTATTCTTTGATAGATTCTACGCCTGAATATCTTGAAGCGTTAGGTATAGAGGTATTCCATATTTATATACCGTATATTATTGAGTACGGTTACGCATGGACACGTAACGGCGAGGTTTATGTAGGCGATGGTACATATTTTAATATACGCGCTTTTAATTTGCCTTACGCCGATTACCGGGGGGCTTTTCAAGACAATTCTTTTGTTTTGGAAATAACGCAGGAACCATTACTCGGACCCGCAGAGGATAATTATATGCCGGACACGGTAGATGCTTATAAAACAATATCCGAAACAACAGGCGGTATACTGCTAAGTTCGCGTGGCCCTTCCGATCTTATTGAAACGATAAAAGAAATTCTGCTTACGAAAAGAGGCAGCAATTTAGACCTTGTATTTTGTATTGATACAACCGCCAGTATGGAAAATGATATTGAACCTGTAAAAAAGCAACTGACCGCAACTCTGGAAGAATTATCCGGGAATTATAAAAGTTTTCGCATTGGTTTTGTGTTTTTTAAAGATTATCTTGATGAGTACATTACCCGTGTTTTTGCGTTCAACAGTGATATGAAGATCATACAACGTACGCTGAACAGTATTAAAACGCGCGGCGGGCGGGACATACCGGAAGCAGTGTACGAAAGCCTATTTGATGCCGCCGTTAAGTTTCCTTGGTCGGCAGATGAAAGAAATATTATATTGATTGGCGATGCGCCGCCTCATCCGCGCCCGCGCGGAAAGATAACTAAGGAAAAGGCTCTAAACGCCGCACTTGAACAGAACATAAAGATAAATGCTATAATTCTTCCGCAATGACCCAAGAAGAAAAAGAAAATAATAAGATTATTCTGCTAACCGGACCAAAACATTCAGGCAAAACAAGTACCGCACGCCTATTGAGCTGGGAGCTTGGGGTGGAATATTTTGATACCGACTCCATTATTGAAAAACAAAACAATAAAACAGTCCGCGAGCTTTACAGAGAAAGTATAGAGTTATTTAAGGAAGCAGAACTAAATGCGTTAAAGACTATTTTATCTTCACACAACAATGACCGGATCATTGTTGCGGCAGGCGGAGGTTTAATAGATAACGAAACAGCGATTAACATATTAAAACACAATCCGCAAATTGTTTTTATTTATCTTGAAGTTGAAGCCGAGACCGCATGGCGGCGTATACTTACAAATGCAAAAAGGATAGGCAGGCTTCCCGCGTTTCTTGAAGGAGCAAATGCAAAAGAAAAACATACTGCTTTACATAAAAGACGAAGCGCGGCATATAAAGAATGTGCAGACATTACGATCTCCACCGGCAATAAAAGTATAGAAAATATAGTTAAGGAAATAAAATGTACAATTCCGCTATAATGCCTCTGCTCATAGCTGTTATAAGCGGCGGCGCAACAGGTTATATTACAAATTCAATAGCCGTAAGTATGCTGTTTAAAAAAATATTTAAACGCTGGGGCGGCGTAATTGAGGATAACT
>BNVA01000022.1 GCA_025997755.1 Spirochaetia bacterium
AGACATTCTGGCGTAGACCGTAGATCGGCAAAGCCTTTGCATAGGTCATGCTGCTCAAAATGATGATTGAGCCGTACTTTAACGCAAAAACTGAAGCCAATCCGACTTCACATTGATCATCGCCGCCTGAAAGTTTGCTTATGTTGACGATTGACGGATAGCCGAAGGTACGGTCGCCGCCCTTGGGATTAAGAGCTGTACGCCGGATTTCGACGGCATTGCTGAACGCATCTTTTATCGACTTTGTTCCTACATCAAGAACAAGGTCCTTATTACCGGTCGCTTCAATTTTCTGAACTGTGTCATAGAGAGCTTCGATCGTTGCAGCACGGACGCCTAAAAGAATTCCGGCATCGGCGGCGATCTTGCTCATATCGGCAAAGTTGGATTCATTTGCGCCATTGAGAATCGGCTTACAGGCTTTCGCAATTTCAACCGCTTCTTTTGCAGCCGCTACATCGGTAACATCAAGTACTACAACGCGCTCTGCCGCAGCCGCTTTCTTTACCGCGTCAAGGAACTTGCCCTTGTCGCCTGAGAATTCGACATTGATCACTTCGCTGAACATACGCTCGCCTATGCGATCATAGTCAACTTCTTTTGCCTCACCGAATACTTTGTCGAAATTGTCGCCGGTAACATTCACGCCGAAAAGACACTTTGAAACAAATGTTTTTTTCGTGACGGAACAGAACGGTTTCGCCGCCGAGTGCAAATTCAGCCTTGCCTGCGCCGACTGTGTATTTTTTCATGGGCGGGGCGGATGCTTCGCTTAATTTGGCGAGGTCTTCCGGTTTAATATGGGGGCATTTGTCAATAGTTGTGCCGCCCTGAGCGACCTTCATTCCGAAAGCCATACACGTAGGGCAACCGCATTCTTTGCAGTTTGTCTTTGGCGTATACTTAAAATAATCTAATCCTTTTAAAGCCATTTATCTGTCCTCCTTACACCAAAGCCGCTACGAGCTTGGAAATTGTTTCTGCTGATTTCGGGTGCTTTAAGATAACTGCATTTGAACCTGCCGCTATTAAGGCAGATGCTGTGCAAATCTCCATGTTGATACCGCGCTGCTCAACCGGACCCCAACCTTTTGGAGCATCGGCTTCGGAAGCGACAGCTTCTTTTACACCCCATGCTTCCTGACCTGCCGGTGTGATGATTGGAACCTGTAGAGAAGCATCACCCTGAGAAAGAGCCGCAGCTTTGATACGATCCATTGTGGTAACGAGATATTCAAAACCATAGCCTGCCGCAGACTGACCAACATTCATAATAACATTGTCCAGTGAAACGCCTGCCTGTCCTATAACAACGTTAAGCTGCTTTGCAAGGTTAAGGTCAACGGCGGATTCTGCACCGATTTTCGCTTTGTAAGCTGTTACCGCACCAACGGCGATTTTTTTGTGGTTGCCTTCTTTTGCGGAAAGTAAAAGAACATTTTTTCCTTCGAGAGCTTCGGCAATCTTGTTAAAGAGGTCGCCGTCTTTCTCTTCGTTCTTGCAGCCTTGAACGACTAGCGGAAGAGTTACCGCCGCTACGACTTCTTTTGCAAGTTTTACACAGTCTTCAATGGATTTGTTGTCGCCATTAGGGTCTGCGCTTTCCAGATACAATGAAATAAAACTTACACCAGGTGCGGAGCAAGCCTTTTTTGCGAATTCAGGGATGGTTTTACAACCATCATAGAATTTCTTTAATTCGGGTAATTCAAGATTTGGACCCTTATCGGAAATCTCAATACCCACTTTTGGGGGATTCTTGATTGGATCATCGAAACTGTACAACGGCATAACACTTTCGCCACCAAGTACTACAGCTTTGTCCCCGACTCCAATCGTTACTTCCTTTATGGAAGCGTTGAACTTTTGCGGAACACGTTTAAACGGCATACCTTTTTCTCCTTTGGTATTATTTTTTGCCACAAGGCATAATTGACGCTCTATTATGCAATATATTCATAAAATCGTCAAGAAAAAGTTTTGCAGGATTTACCGCCTGCAGCGGAAGGTTTTCACGCTTAAAAATAATGATGAATGTCAAAAAAAATTGGTTTTTTGTTGCTTGAATTTATTTTGCTTGTCAAAATCTAATGGATGGTGAATAACAATGCGCTAGTTTGCCATAAAAACTTTTAGGAGGGATCATTATGATGATCAATGTGGTTATAGCGGAGGGGAAAGAAAATTTTAGGGAGAGCATAAAAAATCTTATTCTGACACAGCCTGATATTAACGTTGTAGGAATAGGGAAGGACGGTTATGAAGCGATAAAGCTCACGGAAACACACCACCCCGACATTGTACTGCTTGATTCTGAGCTTCCTTTGCTTGATGGGATTAAGGTTAGTAATTCCTTAAAAATACGTGCAGAATGGGCATCAACTATTTTGATTTCCGAAAAAATCGATGAAAACGGTATTATTAAATCGGTTCGTAACGGCATAACGGGCTTTGTTTTAAGACAACGGGTAATGGACGAAATTTGCCCTGCGGTGCGCTTAGTAAAGTCCGGCGGTTCTTTTATGAGTACGGAAATAGCGAAAAAAACTTTTGACATATTTTCTAGGTACGTGAAGGACTGTAACAGCGAAAATTCATGTTTGCATATCAAAGAGGGCATTACCTTTAAACCGCTGCCGGTAAACAAAGTAGAATTGCAGCTTGTGAAATTCATAGGACTTGGACTTTCAAATAAGGAAATAGCCGAGCTGCTGATGCTAAAAGAAACAACAATACGCAACTACATCTCATTGATTCTGCAAAAGACGGGACTTGAACACAGAACCCAGATAGCTATATACGCTATCAATAACGGGTTCGCCAATAAAAAGGACCTGTTGATACGCAAAAGCCGGGAAAAACACGCGTACCCCAGAAAGGTAGCGCAATATCCACATGCTCAACCTTCTACTTTATTTTTGCAATGATCTCTGAAATGACGCGGTCTGTATCTTCGTAAGATACCTGACAGGTTCCTACCTGCCGGTGACCGCCGCCTCCGTATTTTAACATGAGGCTGCCCACATCAACCGTCGCCGTTCTGTTGATAATGCTGTAACCTACGGTAACAACACAGTTTACCATTTGTTTGCCGTCAACAACCCAAAGCGATATGTTTTGATTCGGGAAAAGCGTGTAGAGGAGAAAGCGGTTTCCGGCATTTATCACCTTCTCGCCGCGAAGATCAACTACTACTACGCTGCCATCGGTTTTGGCGCGGTTTTTTACCATTGCGATAAATAATTCATGCTGCTCTTTGTAGGCATCTACACGTTCCTTAACATCCGGTAAGGCTAGTATCTCATTTATAGGCTTATTGAGCGTCTCACGGGCGAGTTTTTTCATCAAATCAAGATTGCTTATAGAAAAATTTCTAAAGCGTCCTAAACCGGTGCGGGGGTCTGCAATAAATCCAAGCAAAACCCAGCCTTCGGGGTGGAGAATCTCATCGACCGTCAAATCCGCCGAATCCATCTTGTCGGCGTACTTTACCATTTCCGCAAACTGCCCTAACTTTGCGTCCCCGCCATAGTAATCATAAACAACGCGGGCGCAGCTAGGCGCTTTTTTGGAAACACCGTCAAATTTGAGATTATCTCCAAGCCTTTCCGCCTCGCTTGAATGATGATCAAACCACAGCCCGCAGCCCGCTATATATGGAACATTTGCTACAATATCATTTTTTGTGGCTTCAATAAGTCCGTCCTGAATGTCTTTAGGGTGAACAAACTGCCAATCATTTATTAAACCCATCGCCTCAAACAAAGCGCCGCAGGCTAATCCGTCAAAATCCGATCTGGTTATCAACCGCATATTACAATCCCCCTTAGGTATCTGCTATAATAATATAGAAAACGATGGGGAATGTGAAGATCAGAAACTAGAAACTAGGGGTGATAAAAATTAAAGCGGTTATAACGGCGGGCGGCAAGGGAACGCGGATTGCGAGTCTACAGCCGGATATTCCAAAGCCCATGATCAAAATACTAGGTAAACCAATTTTAGAATATCAGATTGATTGTTTAAAAAAATACGGTATCACGGATATTATTTTGGTTGTAGGGTATCTGTCCGGTAAAATAAAAGATTACTTTGGTAACGGGGAG
This sequence comes from Spirochaetia bacterium, assembly GCA_025997755.1. Next base: position 4,107 of record BNVA01000022.1, read on the forward strand.
AAATTCGGCGTCTGCATAGATTATTGGACGGAAACCGAACCTCTTGGCTCTGCCGGAGCTTTATTTAAAATTCAAGGCAGATTAACCGAAGATTTTTTGTTTATAAACGGAGATATAGTTTTTGATATTGATTTTCCGCGTTTTATCGAATTTTATAAAACAAAAAAAGCGTTTGCCGCATTACTTATCCATCCGAACAGCCATCCCTTCGACAGCTCTCTGCTTGTAACGGATAAAGATGAACGAGTTATAAAATGGCTGAACAAGGACGATGAGCGGGAAATATACAAAAATCAGGTGAACGCCGGTATTCATATCGTATCGAAACGCTTGTTGGGTTTAATTAAAGTTGAAAGTGAAAAACTTGATTTTGACCGCGATATTATAAAACCCAACATAGAGCGCTGCGGGATTTATGCGTATAACACAACAGAATATGTTTTGGATATGGGAACGCCGGAACGTCTGGGTAAAGCTGCCCGCGACATTGAAAGAGGGTTTGTCGTTAAAAAAAATCTTTCGTTAAAACAAAAAGCGTTTTTTTTGGATCGGGACGGCACTATAAACAAAACAAACGGCTTTGTCCGGCGTGCAGAGGACTTCGAACTGATTGAAGGCGTTGCCGAATCAATAAAAAAAATCAACGATTCCGGTTGTCTTGCGATAGTTATTACAAACCAGCCTGTGATAGCGCGGGGCGGGTGTACGCTGGAGGAACTTGACCGCATACATCAAAAACTCGAAACCGAGCTTGGGAAAAAAGGCGCTTATATAGACGCGCTATATTTTTGCCCTCATCATCCTGACAAGGGTTTTGAAGGCGAGATAGCGGAGTATAAAATTGACTGCGGCTGCCGAAAACCAAAACCCGGAATGATCCTTGCCGCCGCAAAGAAATTCAACATCGATCTATCGCTGTCGTATATGGTAGGCGATAGTTTCCGCGACTGGGGAGCAGGTCTTGCCGCCGGTTGTAAATCGGTCTTTCTCTCACGCGGTGTTGATATAAAAACACTGCCGCGCCCTACGCCTAAAGAAGTGCTTGTGTTTGATAATTTGAAAGATTTTATGGATAGTGTGGATCTGTGATCCGCAGTTTGTAAAATGAGAATTACTAAAGCTTTTTTGAATTTCTCTTGCCGTTTTACCTATTTCTTGTTATATTTATGCCATAATGAAAACTTCTCGATTGGTTATTTTTATGGCAATTTTTGTTTGTCAGAATAGCTTTTCACAGAACGAAGCCGCCATTTTTGCACCTTTTGTGTCGCAGCTTCAGGCGGAGGCTCAGGGACGTGATGTTCATCTAAAGTGGAAAGATTCGCCAAATGCGTTCGGCCATGCTTATGTATACCGCTCAAATACTCCCTTTTACGGAAGCGGACAGACAGGGCAGAGCGGAGCTGTAGAAGTGCCATACGGACGGCAGACTTACACGGATACTCCTCCGGCAAAAGGCGAATGGTACTATTATGTTGCCGCCAGTGATGATACCAAGCAGCGTTACGATATTTTAATTCCTTTCAACAATATGGTGAACATAAATGTAGACGGACAGCCGCATGCAACCGGTGCAAGCGCCTTTGTACTCCCCCAGTCGGCGCCCGGAGATGTGATAAATATCCGGTATATGTCTTCCCCATCATTGCCATTGACCGATGCGGAATCATTAGATGAAGATTATCGTTCCTACAAACAGTCGGGAGACAGCTTTATTACAGGGTCGGAAATAACTAACATTTCAGCAAAGACCTATGGCGAAAGCATACAAATCAACTTTAATAAATTTAATAACGCAAAAAATGCCGTGCTTTACCGCAGTATTCAGCCATTCCGCAAATTCAGCGATCTGTTATCGGCTGCCGTTGTAAAGTTAAACGTAGTATCCCCATATACCGATAGACCCGCCTCCGGTGTCCCATATTTTTATGCCGTTGTTTACGAAGAAGATATTAAAACAGGTAACGTTAAAATAATGCCGGGTAAAAATGTAACGGACTTTCCGGTGGAGATACCTAGGCGGCAATTGCAAAACCCGCAGGTGGAAACTACATATTACGGCGGTCCCTTATCCGCACCTGCTATGAATGAACCTGCATCAAGTTATACAAGAACAGATTCTTATAAAGCTGTCGAAGAAACTAGGAATTCCATCATATCCTCTAACATGTCTTCTAAATCTGTTGAGCCTGATCCCTTTATTGTAAAAAAAGAAGTTGAGCTTCGTCAACCCAGGGTTTTTAATCAAGACCTTCAAAGCGCGGTTTCCAGCGAAGATGAAAAAAATCTTGCCATGATTGTACAAGGTCCCTTTATGTGGCGCGATTGGAACATGGCGCAGAATAGTTTAAAGCAGTATCTTCAGTCAAATATTAGGAATGCCGCCTGCCGGGTACGCGCCGGTTTTTATCTTGCTCAAACATATTATTTTACAGGCGACACCGCTGCCGCTATTAATGAATTTAAGTCTATTCAGACGCGCTATCCCGAAGAAATAGACGCATGGATAGATGCCTGTAATGCACGTTTGGGGTACCGTTAAACGCAGCTAATTTAATGCGCTTGTTGTTTGATGAAAAATTCTTTTTTCATAATACTGTTTTTTCTTTTTAGCTTTTTTAATGCGGCTCTTGCGGCAGCAGATACTGCGGTACCTAAAGTCTTTAATATGCCTGCAAAAACACCTGAATCCAACGGTACTTTTGTTATTTGTATGATCCTGCCGCAGCAAAAAAATAATATTGCTTTTGAATTTATCGAAAGCGTCAAAAAAATGGAAAATTCTTTTGACACGCTTATTGTTTTTTTGGATAGTGAATCTTCTTTAAATTATGACAGGGAAGAAGATGAGGAAGCCCCGTTTGCTTATGAAAGTTTACAGGATATTTTAGACAAACTAGATGATGAAAAAAACGTTCTTGTTGTAAGCGTTTCGTTTTTTTTAACTGACGATAAAATCAATAGGATCGTTGTAACAAGAGGCGGAAGTACAGCGAAGAATTCAACATGGGCAGCCCCGCTTGAAATTGTAATGCCGTTTTTCAACACACTCAAAGACAATGACGTAAGTGTCTTTATGCAGGCAGGACAAAATGATCTAACGGAATATATAGATCAATGGGACTATGATTTTCCGGTTCTTACGATTAATACCGGTATAGAAAATATCGCATCGCCAAAAATGATAAACCTGTTATTTGATTACGCGGATAAAATAATAAAAAGTGATTTAAAAGATTTTGACAGAAATTATTTTTTTTATCAGACTCGTGGAAAATTTATTTTTATTTCCGAGTTTATGCTTGTTTGTTCGGCGCTTGGGGCGGGCGCTTTAATTTTGTTTTTAACGCTTGTTACAGTTCAAATAATTCATGCAAAAAAAGAGCCGAGGCCTGCGCAACATTAAGGCTTTCGATAAATCCCGTACCCGGAATACGGAATAATGCGGTACAGTTATCCTTTACGGACTGGGGCAGTCCCGCTTCCTCGTTGCCTACAACAAGCGCCATACCCTGTCTGCACGGTTTGCCATTTTCCGCTGTTTCCATTAACGACGGAATGTCCCTTATACGCCGTCTTGCGCGGTGATCCGTGCCGATTACCAAGATACGCTTTGACGCTTCTTTTAAAAAAGCATCCGTCCTGTGTACCGAACGCACATGCACAAATTCCATGCCGCCTTCGGCAACCCTATACGCGCCGGTACTCAAACGCGCACATTCATCCAATTCCGAAATTACCACAAAATGAACATCAAAAAAAGCCGCCGCACGGACAATAGCGCCCAAATTTAAATCATTGCCCACAGAGTGAAGCACAATACCTGTTTTACATTCTCTGTCCCAAAGGTCAAGATCATCGCGGTTTAACGGCACAGCCGCAGGTTCCTCTATCATCGCCGCAATTCCCTGATGATGATAGGTTTTACAAACACGCTCCAATTCTTCGTCATCGCAAATTTTGTAGGGAAGTTTACGCTCCGCCATAGACCTGCAAAGACCGGAAAAAACCTCCAGCCTATCCTCTCTTAAAAAAAGTCTGTTTACTTTTTCAGGATGATTTTCGGCAATGGCTTTTACCGCGTTAAATCCGCATACGGCCAATTCATTTACTAATTTATTGTGCATGTTTTTGTAACGCCATTACGATAGATATGCTTCCAGTTGTTTTAATTCACGGGAAAGAGAATAATCCTGACGCTCGCTGCCGCAAACAATCCGGTAACCGCCTATCAATTCCGGGTTTATTTTTATGGAAAAACGAATTGCGGCCGCGCCTGTTTGTTTTTTTAGCTTTGTTTCCAACGCATTTAAAAAAACGCCGTCCGCCTCCTTTGCGGTATCCAGCGAAACATTCAAAATATTCTTTTTTATATAGATTTCTTTTTCTATCTCGTTTGCAAGTTTGTTTATCTTTTTTAAATAGCCTTTTTTTATCAATAAAAAAATTAAATCGCAGGCGGTTTCTATGCCTCTGTTTTTTTCGGCGTACCCCGCCTTATTTAAAGAATAGCGTACAAAGCCGTTAAACTTTGCCGCGCAGACGCTGCCGGAAACATCCACTTTTATGCGTAAAAAACAGGAAGCCACCGCCCTTATAAGGGCAAGCCCCGCGTCTAAATTTTCATAGTTTTCGCCGGTTCCGGCTACTTTTAAATAAGCGGCTGCCCAACGCTCAGGCGTAAACATCAGTTCTTGTTCCCCAGTTCCCGCAAAAGCTGCTCCGCGAAGCGGTTATCATCGCTGTCCAGTTTCTGACGTAACAGCCGTCCAGCCGCAGCAACCACCAGCGCCGCCGCTTCGGCACGAAAGGTAATCATTGCCGCCTGCCTTTCATTCGTGATCTGTTTGCGCCCTGCCGCCGCCAGACTTTCCGCCTGAGCCTTAGCCGCCGTAATTATACCGGCTGCGCGTTTTTCCGCCGCGTCAAGGATTTTTCGCGTCTTTTCCGCAGTTTCCGCTTCGGCGGCTTTTAGCTTGCCTTCGTACAAAATCCGCAGGGATTTTGCCTCTTCCCTATCCTTTTCCGCATTCTCAATTTCAGACCTTATCTTTGCAGTACGGTTCTCCATAAACTTTGTTACAGGTTTAAAAAGAATTTTACGCATTACGATAAAGAGGATCGCTATGTTTAAAAGCGTAATGAAAAATGTGATCGAAAAATCAAGCATCTGGTTTACGCTACTTTAAGTAGATGAGGAACGCTATAACCAAACCGTAAATTGCCGTAGCTTCCGAAAGCGCCGCGCCTACAAAAAACATAGGCATCAATTTTGACTGTGCCTCAGGCTGACGTGAAACCGCGTTCAAAAATCCGCTCGTTGCAATTCCTATGCCTATGCCCGCTCCGATTCCGGTAAAGACCGCGATCCCCGCTCCGATAAGATGCAATGTATCCATAAAAAACTCCTTTTGCTACTCTACTGTGATAGCTTCGTGAATAAATATAGTTGTAAGAAAACAAAAAACCATGGCTTGGATAAAACCGTCAAAAAAATCAAAATAAACTGAGAGAGCCACAGGAACGATCATAGGTGCTACCCTTTCTATAAGGCACATAATAACAAAGCCGCCTAGTATATTGCCGAAAAGCCGCAGCGCCAGAGCCAGAGGACGGCTGATATAATCCATAAGATTAAACGGGAGCATGAAGGCAACCGGATAAAAAAGATTTTTTGTCCAGCCTTTTATACCGCGCGAATGAATACCCAGACCCAGCATGAGCGCAAGCGAAACCATGGCGAATGCCGCTGTCACATTTATATCCCGTGTGGGCGGTTTTATCGAAAAAAGCGGTTCGCGCCCGTAAAACTCTACCGGCGTCATAAATGGCAGAATATTGGCAACCAGCAAAAAAATAAAAAGCGTGCCTATATAGTCCCCTAAAACGCTTGCATACCTGCCCATGTATTCTTTTGAAAATTTGATTTTGAATTCCACCAGCGTCTCTATAAAGGTCTGAATACCCTTGGGCACCGTTTTTAGCTTCCGTGTAGCCGCAAAGAAGAAAATTATTATTAACGCCATCATGATCCAAGACCAAACAACGGTTTCCGTGATTGGAATTACGCCGTCCGCGAAAAAAGTATGAGAGCCTATGTGAAGCGGAGGCGCCGGTATGGAAAACATAACCTTAAACTCCATGTGCTCCATTATTTTTTCGCTTAAATTCATCTCTAAAACTGTGATTTAATTGGTAAAAATTGTCAATAATCCGGGCCGGTGTCCGTGGACTCTCCCGACCACTCATAACTCTTCCACTTGTCCGTTTCTTTTTGCCGGATAAAGTTAAATAGGATTTCCCGCTTGCGCCTCTCCGAATCTTCGGTAACGGAGCCTTTTTGCGTTACCCGTACAACGGCGCTTTCTCTCTGCATTAAAAGCGAAAGCATACACAATTCCAAATTGAGCTTTGCCGCCACCCTGCCGGAATCGCTTTCAAGGGCATGTTTAAAATCCGCCGCCGCGCCCGGCAGATCACCGCTTTTAAAACGCGCCACGCCGCTGTTGTAGCGTATCCTGTACAACAACTCACGGTTTCCGTCTGCAAGAGCTTTTTCTTCGGCGGCGTTAAAACGGACAAGAGCGGCATCATTCTGTTCCAGAGCAAGGTATGCCGACCCTAGTCCGTATTCGGCATAGGCTTCAACATCGGGGTAATTCAGGGCTTCTACATAACTGCCTATAGATTCAACAAACATACCGCGTGAATAATAAAAATTTGCTCCGGCAATTTTAAGTTTGCCGCCTATTTTGGAACAGGAAGGAAACAAAAAAATAACGCATAACAACAAACATAATTTTAAGCGCACAAATATTTACCGTCCACATTGTTTTCGATAAAGTTACAGGTCTGTTCAAGACCGTTCTCGGCACGTACCTGCACGCCGATCTGCGCCGCGTTATGCGCATAGTTTTGATTTGTCATTAGGCTTACGATTTTCTTTTCAAGCTGTTTTTTGCTTATCCTTTTTATGTTGATATACCCGGGTCCGCAGCCCAATAATTTTGTTTGGTAAGCCCAGTACCACTGATCCAAAAACATCGGGGTTATCATCTGCGGTTTACCGGCGCGGGCGGTGCTGTGCGTTGTGCCGACGCCGCCGTGGTGCATGACCGCCGTAACGTGAGGCAAAACAAGACAGTGCGGAATGGATGTTTCAAGCAAAAAGAGGCTGTCATGTTTGGGAAGTTTTTTGCCCACACCCTGCCAGCCGCAGCCTATAGCCAGTTTATAGCCGTGTTTACGGCAGATTTCATCTACATTTTCGGTAAAACGGTCGCGTACATCCGAAGTACAGCTTCCGTGTGTAAAAAACAGTGTTGGCTTATTGTCCTTTTTTATAAAATTCAAAAAATTTTTAAGTATTCCCTCGTTATAAGGTATTTCATCATTAAAAATATAGCCGCCTATGTCCCATTTATACTTCCAATTACGATCAATACTGCCCAAAGCCGGGCTGTACAAGAGATAATTAAGCGCATTAGACGGCGCGTGTTCCGCTTGATCCTTAATAGGCGGCATACCTAGTTTTTTTCTGTGTATATTCAACGTTTTTCTGCACATCATATTAAGTCCGGCATTGAGCAGACTCCACAAAAAAGCAGGGCGAAGGATGGCATGGGGCTTTGGCAGTGGAAAAACCGGCGGCGGAATAACATCGCTCGGAATAAAGGGCCCGTAGGCAGTTCTTATAAACGGCTTGCCGCAATACTCGGCAATGGTAGGCGCGGCGAATTCAGTGTTGGAACCTACCAAAATATCGTGTTTTTCCAACAGCGGCACAAGCTCTTTAAACTGCTGCCCTATAACACGGTTTGTCCATTTAAGAAGGTCTTTTGTATCAAGCTCATCTTCCATCATACCGCATATATCATCTTTGCCCTGAATATAGTAACGCGCAATTTTTGCATCCTGCGCTTGTTTTTCAAAAGCCAGCGGCAGGTTCACGGTTACAAAATGCCCCCTGCGCTCCAGTTCCTTCGCCAGCCGCAGATAAGGGTATATATCGCCCTGCGAGCCTCTTGTGACTAAAAGTATTTTCATTTATAAAACGCCTATTTCTTTTAATTTATTACGATCTATGTGGTACTTTTCTTCAAGACCGCGCAGTTGTTCTTCCGTAATGTTTACAGGATGATAAAGTTTTTTTGCGGTTTTATTTGCAGCGTTCAATTTTGAAATCATCTTTAACGGATTAAATGTTATAGACGACATAATCCAGCAGCCGTGGGTACACCAGCAGTTTGCCTTGTATCCATGCCCGATTGTATCGATCTCTTTTTTCATAGCATCGCTGTTCATTATTTTTTGTATATCGCAGTCATAATCTTTTATATGCCCAACCGGATCACGAAGCTCGCAGGCGCGGAAACGCCCGTCATAATCGAGTACCAGCGTGGTTTCACCGGCAGTACAGTCCATTCCCCAGCAGGCAGGCTTGTCTATATTCTTTGCCCGCATTTCGTATAACGTACGCATAAGTCCTACATAAAAATACTGCGTGATCTTTTTTGCTATGCCGCTCATGCCTTCGCCGATACGTTTTGCGTATAACGTGTAGAACGGCTGTACCATGTCCTGTATTTCGCATAACGATTTTTCCGTAACAATTTTTACGCCGTCTTCACGGGTATTACCCCGTGCCGCCTCAATAGTATGAGTCGATACATTAAAACGTCCGTAAATCCAATTAACAAAATCGTATATTTGTTCAACATTGTATTTGGTAATAACTGTAGCTATATTTTTGATAATATGCCCGTCATCTTTAAAGTTGTCGTCGATCTTCTTTAAAACTTCCGCCGCCTTGTAAAAACTGGCAATGCCGCGCTGCCTGTCGTGAGTCTCGCCAAAACCGTCAAGCGAAATACTGATCGAAACATTAGCGTTAGGACAGTTTTGGCGTATACGTTTTAGCCATTCAATTAAACGCTCGCTTTTAATGCCGTTTGACGGAAAATTGATGTCTCTTATATGGTTATTCCTGTAAAAAAGTTCAATAATTTCCGGCAGGTCTTCCCTCATCGTAGGCTCGCCGCCTGAAAGCCACAAACGGTTGAACTGCCCCGCACTTTCCGACAGCTTTTTTATCTCGTCGAATGTCATGTCGGCGTTTTTCAAATTCATGTCATTTGCATAAAAGCACATGGCGCACTTGGCGTTGCATTTACCCGTTGTAAATAAAAAAATTGATTCCAGCTTTCGCTTTCCCCGCAGGGAATTAAACGAACTCCCGGAACGTTTTGATTTCATAGATTTTTTACCTCGCTTAACCCTATCAAACGTAGGATTTTATTAAAAGGGGTGTGATTCTAAAAATCAGGAGCGTGAATAATTAGGGGCTTCCTGAGTTATATGGACATCGTGGGCATGGCTCTCACGTAAACCCGCCGCAGTGATTTTTGCAAACTTACGGTAACTTTTTAACTCCGCTATATTTTTACAGCCGCAGTAGCCCATGCCTTTTTGCAGCCCGGAGACAAGCTGGTGAAGGAAGGAGTGCAGCTCACCCTTGTAGGGAACACGCCCTTCTATGCCTTCCGGCGTAGGTTCCTCGTCTTTGGCTATCTGATAACGATCCCCGCCGCCGCGCTTCAACGCTCCCAAACTGCCCATGCCGCGGTATTCTTTGTAGATACGCCCATCGTAGATTATTTCGCTGCCCGGGGATTCTTTTAAACCGGCAAATAGGTTGCCTATCATAACGAGGTCTGCACCCGCGCCTATTGCCTTTGTTATATCGCCGGAAAACTTTATCCCGCCGTCGGCTATAATTGGCACACCGGAACCGGCGGCTTCTTCGGCACAGTCCCACACGGCGGTAAATTGAGGTACGCCTACGCCGGCGACAACGCGGGTTGTACAGATTGAACCGGGCCCTATGCCAACTTTTACCGCGTCCGCGCCCGCGTCTATAAGGCGGCGGGTACCTTCTTTTGAGGCTGCATTGCCGCCTATTACCGGAATATCGAATTTTTTCTTAAAGCCGTGGATGGCTTCGATAACGCTTTTTGTATCGCCATGCGCCGTATCAAAAACAACAAAGTCCACACGGGCATTTTGCAGCAGGGCGCCCCGAATAAAACAGTCCTGTGGAGAGACTGCCGCCCCGACTATTAGCCGTCCTGTGTTGTCCGTCGCGGCGCGTGGATGCAAGGCGTGTTTTTCCATATCTTTTACCGTAATAAGTCCCGTCAAGCGGTTTTCGCTGTCAACAACAGGCAGTTTTTCTATGCGCCGCTCGTCGAATTTCCGGCGGGCGCTCTCCGGCGAGGGCGTTCCCTGTTCTTTCACAAGATCGCGGGTCATTACTTCCGTAACAGGCAGGCTGTCGTCATTACAGAACCTAAGATCGCGGCTGGTTATTATACCGATAAGTTTCCCGTCCCTGTCCAACACCGGCATACCGGACACATCGTATCTGTCCATCATGTCCTTAATATCGCCGAGTTTTGCATCGGCACCGACCGTTACAGGGTTTTCAATAACCCAGTTGAGGTAACGTTTCACATTACCGACCTGCCGCGCCTGTTCTTCCGGCGATAAGTTACGGTGAATAACGCCCGCCCCGCCTTCCAGGGCTATGGCTATCGCCAGCTTATCTTCGGTTACGGTATCCATTGCCGCAGAGATTACCGGTACATTCAGATTAACCCCTTTGCACAGCGTTGTTTTAACATCACATTCACGCGGCAGAATTTCCGAATACCCCGGCAGTAATAACACATCATCATAAGAATACGCTTCGCTGAACATTTTGATCTCCCTCTGATTTTTTTATTTTAATTAAATGGATTAATTATTTTCATTCCGCAAATTATCTGTCCGTCATTTAAATCTTCTGTTACTATCGCTTTGCATTTTGCTGATTCCGCAGCGGCTATTATGAGTCCGTCCCAAAATGCTGTTTTTGAGTTAATGCTTATATCAATTCCACGAATGATTAAATCAAAATCAACTTGAACTATTTCATGTTTTTTCATTTCATAAACAAGACTTTCTGCAACTATTGCATCTAACTTTAATTTTTTTATAACACCGTTGTAAAATTCTTGTACTACCTGAGTTGACAGCACAACAGTACTATCCATATTTAAATGATTTAGTGTTTTTCGTGCTGCGTCTTTTTTTGTTTTTTCGCTTTCATCAACACTATAAATCCAGATATTACTGTCAATAAAATATTTATTTATCAAATCTGTCATATATCTCTTCTCTATTCCACTTCCAACCGTTTGAATTACCGTGTGCCGAATCTGCCAATCTAAAAAATTCTTCAAGGGAGAGTTTTTTGGACTGTTTGACTTCTTTTTCCAAGATGTCTATTACCCACTGATCAAGGGGCATTTGCCGCTGTTTGGCAGATTCCATGCACTGTATAAGTGTTTCATCTTCAATTTCTACAGTTATACTTTTCATATTGTCTCCATTGCTTTTTTGTATTTTGCTGCTATGGTTTTTGCTTTTTTTGATGCTATGCCGCAGTAACGCTCAGGATGGTTAAAAAAGCCGAGGGCGGCTTCGGAATTATTGTTTTGTATTATTCCAAGTTCCGCCATCTTAACCGTTATACGCCGCAGGGCTTCACCTTCAAGCGAAAGGGCGGCGGCAAAAGACAGATTTTCTTTTTCCGCGCGCAGCGTTATGCGCCGTATTACCTCGTGAGCATCGGAAACTCCGCTTTCCGCAAGCAGTATGTAGGCAGGTTCCGCCATAACGCCGCCCGATGAACCCAGCAGGTTTTTCAACGCTTTCTCGCGGTCTGGGCGCAAGCCTTCGATAACTCCCGTCATGCGGTAAACAGCCATACAAAAACCTGCGGTATAGTCTGCGGTAAAACGCTGGCTTGCGGAATTTGAAAGGTCTCTCTGATGCTCACTTATCTGATCCATGTAGAAGGTGACTACACGGGGCATGAAGGTTTTCCACAGGCTCTTTACATGCTCACTGTTCCAAGGGTTGCGTTTTTGCGGCATGGTACTTGACCCGACCTGATCTTCGCCGAAACCTTCATGGAGTTCGCTTATTTCGCTGCGCTGCAGGTGACGCAGATCGTCCGCCAGATTTGCTATAATGCCGAAGGCAGTGTTGAATTCCAGTAACAGCCGCAGGAGGTATTCCGGTTCTACAAGTTGGGTGGAATGTTCGCTGGGCTGTAACCCAAGCTCATCAAGGTAGAGGCGTTCAAGCTCCTCAGGGTCGCCTGTTATCATGCTTGTAGCGTTGTACGCGCCGACGGCTCCGGCTAGTTTGCCTTTTAGATTGCCGGAAAGCCTCTTTATCTCCAAAATCGACTTTCCCAGCCGTGAAACATACTCCGATATGGCAAATCCCAGCGTTATGGGGACGGCGTGCTGCCCATGTGTGCGCCCAACCTGAGGGGTGTCCGCTTCTTTCTCGGCAAAATCGCAGAGATGCCGCTCAAGACCGGCAAGCAGCGGCAGTACAACGGTCTGCGCAGCGCCTTTCATCCTGTAGGAAAGGCTTGTGTCGAGTATGTCAACCGATGTAGCGCCTAAGTGAACAAGCGGAGCGATGGCAGGCGGTATCTTTTTTTTGAGGACATTAACCAGAGCGCGGATATTATGCTTGGTTTTTTCTTCCTCCGCGTATACTTCACCGGGTTGGACGGAACGCGCGGCATCGTCAAGCTGTTTTTTGATTTCGTTAGTCCAAGCGCCGCGGGTCTTTAGATGGGCGGCTACGAGGGCAATCTCCGCATGTACACAGGCCGAGATCGATGCTTCCTCGGAAAGCCAAGGGCTAAGGGCATCAAAAACAGTTTTTTCTGAAATTGAATAACGGTGATCTAACGGTGAAATATTTAAAAATATAGAGCGGGTTTCCATATTCAAGTTTAAACTAACATCAGGAATTATGTCTAGTAACCGCACACCGATAAAAGAAAAGTGAAAACCGGAAGCTGTATGGACAGCGGACAAGAGTGTGCCCCTAAAGGGCACACTTAAAACAACAGTCTACCAGTTGTTATATCCACCACCACCGCCGCCGCCGGATCTGTTGTCACGACGGGGTTTATCCATAGCCGGATTTACACGGAGCTGTCTGCCCTCAAAATCCTTGCCGTTAGCGCCTTCGACAGCGGCATTTGCCTCTTCGTCGGTACTCATTTCAATAAATCCAAAGCCCTTTGAATTTCCGGAATCGCGATCAACAATGATTTTTGCCGATGCAACATTTCCAAAGCTGGAAAAATAGTTGCGTAGTGTGTCTTCGCTTGTGCGGTAGGACAAGTTGCCTACATAGAGTTTGTTTCCCATGGGAAAATTCCTTCGCCTGTATTCGGATTTTACTCACTGCGTACGGGCACGCAAATATTCACGCCCCCAAAAGGGCGACTCCTACTCCCATACGGATAACCGTTAGGAAGCTTGCGGATGCATAATAATAATTTCAGGGGGATTAAAAAAAACGTGCTGAAGAAGCTAACGTAACCACTGAACCATAAAACCAACCGGTTTAAACCGGTCATTTGCAAACAAAAAACCAAAAATAACCTACTGCAAGCCAGTTTAAATAAAAAACTCCTTTTTGTCAATAGCAATTTTTTTAATGTCAACAACCAATAGAAATGTCCCCCTTTTCCGTTCAATAGAAATGTCCTCTTTTGTCTTTGTAGACTCAAGCGGCTATGCCCTCCTTTTTTTTCTGTGTGATCTCCTTAACAAGGAGTGTTTT